>DATGKC010000025.1:0-5623 GCA_035294845.1 Planctomycetaceae bacterium
CGCGATGGCGGGCCAATTGGTCGCCTGCGATAGAAATCCTTTGAACCCCGATGGCAAATCCGAGCGTCCCGACAGCATGATCTGGTGGCCGGCATCATGGTCGTCGGATTTGTGCCCCAGCGAGCGGCACAAGGCCCATCGCGAGCTCCGCTGCGCAAGGCGCGGCAGATGCTCGGAAATCTCAACTCCCGGCGTCTGCGTCGCAATCGGCCCGAAATCCCCGCGGATATTGTCGGGAGCTTCCGGTTTGGGATCAAACGTGTCGTGCTGCGGAGCGCCCCCCGACAGAAAGACGAAGACGACAGAGCGAACCGGCGGCCGCCGGGCAGTTGCTATTCCGGGCGAAGCCAGTGCCCGCAACTGGCCCAGGTGGTGCATTCCCAGGCCCAACAAACCGATACCGCCCGCTTGCAACAGGGCGCGTCGCGCGAGAGCCGGATGTCGGTGCGAATCAACCGGATTCGATTTGATAGTCGCGTCGACGTTCATCTCTGGCTGGGCTCGTGCGGCAGAAACCAACCGATCCGGGTCAAAGCAAGCCTGCGCATCGCCTCGCTTGGGCAATGACTCGCTGAGACAATCGCATTCGCAGAGTAATGGACGTTGGCCGACCCGTCAACCCGATGCCGCATCAACGCAAACTCCCAGCTTGCATGAGCCAAAACGGATTTCGGGCAGCTTCCCAGCGCGCGGTGAGGATGTTAGAGTGATTGGGTTGCCCCGTAAGAACCCATAAAAAGGAGAATGCGATGGACCCTCGAAGCCGCCCGATTTGCTCAGATTGTGAAGCGCCTGTCGATCGCAGAACGTTTATTCGCACCGTCGGCAGCGCCGCCCTGGTCGGGGCCGCCGGTCCCGCATTGCTGGGCGGCCGTTTCGCACAAGCCGCGCCGACGACCAAAAGCGCCGCCGAAACCGCGGTCGGCCGCTTTTATGGTTCGCTATCAGAAGCCCAGAAGTCGGCGATCGTCCTGCCGTTCGATCACGAGCTGCGGCAGAAAATCAACGCCAATTGGCACATCACGAAGCCGACGCTCGACGATGACTTTTACAGCAATGAGCAGCGGGCGCTGGTGCACGAAATTCTGCGCAGCGTGACGACCGAAGACGGCTACGCCCGAATTCTACGCCAGACCGAAGACGATTCGGGCGGCATCGGCGGCTACAGCATGGCCGTGTTCGGTACGCCCGGCGCGGGCAAGTTCGAATGGGAGATCACCGGCAGGCACTTGACGCTACGCGCTGACGGCGACAGCGTCGACAAGGCCGCCTTCGGCGGACCCATCATCTACGGCCACGGCGCCGAGCAGCCCAAAGACAACCTCTTTCACTATCAGACCAAAAAAGCAAACGAGGTGTTCCACGCACTGGATGCCAAGCAAGCAGCGAAGGCTCTTTTGACCGCCGCTCCCAAAGAAGCCGAAGTGGCGCTGCAGGGCGATAAGGGAGCGTTCCCTGGAATCGCGATCGGCGAATTGAGCGCCGATCAGAAGCAGCTTGTCGAATCGACGCTCAAAATCATCCTGGCGCCCTATCGCAAGGAAGACGTCGACGAGGTGTTCGAAATCCTCAAAACGGGCGGAGGCGTCGAAAAATTGCACATGGCGTTCTATCAGGAAGGCGACCTGCAGGACGACAAGGTGTGGGATATCTGGCGCGTCGAGGGGCCTTCATTCGTATGGCACTTCCGCGGCGCGCCTCACGTGCACGCCTACATCAACATCGGCGTCAAGACATAAGGTGCCGCTGCAGCCAGGCCACGACGCGCTTCGACATATCGAGTTGGTGCAGACGTTCTTTGACCGAGTGGTCTTCACGCGGATAGACCACAAGCTCGGCCGGCACGCGCTTGTCTTTCAGCGCCCGATAAAACTGGTACGACTGCTCGACGGGCACGTCCTGATCCTCCGCGCCATGCAGGATGAGCGTCGGCGTTTGCAGATTTTCATAATAGGAAATCGGCGAGAATTTCTTGAATAGGCCGTTCCGCGCGTAAGGCGATGTGCCATAATGAATTGCGTCCCAGTCGGCAAGCGCGCTTTTGCCGTGAAAACTGAGCCAATCTGAAATTCCGGCGCCCATCACGGCCGCGCGAAAATGGTTGGTCTGCGACACGGCCCAGGCCGCGGTGAATCCGCCGTACGACCAGCCGGCGATCGCCAGCCGCGCGGGGTCTGCGATGCCCGGAGCGATCAGCGAATTGACGCCCAGCATCATGTCGTCGAAATCGCGGCCGCCCATGTCGCCGATATTGCTCTCGGCGAACTTAAGACCCCAGCCCACGGAGCCGCGGTAGTTGGGAAGAAACACGGCAAAGCCGGCATTGGCCAGCAATTGGTTCCAACCGAACGCCGCACAGTACCGCGATCCGCTGACCCCCGCCGGACCGCCGTGCACCCACATAACGAGCGGGTATATTCGTCCCGGTTCGTATCCGACCGGTTTGATCAGAAGCCCCTGCATGTCCCAATCGCCGACGCCGCGCCAATGATGGACAAGCGTCTGGCCGATCTCGATTTCTGCCGCTTGCGGGTGCAAGTGCGTCAATTGCTTCCACTCGAGTTCCTTCGACGAGAAAGAGGCAATCCACACGTCGCGAGGATGGTCGGGATCTTCCAAAATGACTGCGAGCGCGCCTTTTTCCGATTGAGAGAACCGAGGCCAATGCCCCTCGCTGGCGGCCGCCTGGCGCCACCAGAGGCGCTCCCGCGTTTGGCCGTCTGCCGACAGGCGATGGAGGCCGATGCCTCCGCGATCGTGGCCGAAAGCCAATAGAGTCCGGCCGTCGCCCGACCATTGAATCCAGCCAGGGCTGGCGTCCAGGCCGGCCGAAACATCTTGCGCCTCGCCCCCCGCGGCATCGACGACCCACACGTCTCCGGCGATGCAATTGCGGTCGCTCCAGTTCGAAGAAATGAACGCAATTCGCTCGCCCTGCGGCGACCATACAGGAAGCGCGACCTGCCGCTTCGATTGCCAAACAGCTCTCGGCGATCCTCCGCAGGGAAACCGCACGAGCCGGTTCGTGTACCAGGCCCATTCATAGGGCTGGTCGGAAACGACCGCCGCCATCTCGCGCGAATCGGGCGACCACGCGAATTCCCAGATTTGCATCGCATCGGGAGAAACGCAGCGCAGCTCTCGGGTGGCGACGTCGACGGTCCAGACCCGCACGAATTTCGGGTTGCGCTCGAATTCGATCGCGTCGTCGCGCGCTTCGATTTTGCGGCGCTCTTCGTCGGTCTGCGGGTCCTCCCGCAAAAAGGCGATCGACCGCCCATCGGGCGACCATTGCAATGAATTGAGGCCGCGCGGCGTGGGAATGGCCCCCTCGATATCGGTTAACGGCGTCGCCTCTCCGCCATCGCCTGCCAGCAAATACACCTGTCTCTGCCCCTCTTTCGATCGGTCAGATAAGAACGCCAGGGCACTCCCGTCGGGCGACCAGCGCGGCAACGAGTCGGTCCGCGGGCCGGCGGTGAGCTGGCGCGGCTGGCCGCCGGCAGTCGCCACGGCCCAGATCGCCGATTTGGGCCATTTGCTGTCGGACTTGAACGAGTCGCCGACGACGAAGGCCACGCGCGAGCCATCAGGAGAAATCTGCGCGTCTTCGACATGGCGAAAGGCCAGAACGTCTTCAGGGGTCAGCCGTCGCTTGGATGATGGCATGGCGTTCGCTTCAGAGGTCGGGCGGGTCAACTCGCCCGTGGAAATCATTCCCGCAAACAGCGTCGAACCGGCCCATTGCATCGCTTCTCGCCGGTCCATGACGCGCGATTCGGCTTGTTGCACGGAGCGCGGGAGAATTGGGCCTGGCATCGCAGATTCCCGAATCGGCGCAGCGCGGGTTCTTCAAATCGGATCCTGGGCAAAGCTACGCTTGGGGAGTCGAACCCAACACGATATCGAATCGGGCGGCCACTTCGCCGATGCGCGAGTCCTTGATGGGCGCGAAGTCGATGGTAATCGATTCGCGCGCCTTTTTATCGCGGATCGAATTGTATATTCCGTCGCGCGCATTTCCCGGTTCGCCTTTGACGTAGCACTGCGTGGTGAATTTGTCTCTACCCTTGGCCTTGATCTGGAAATGAATATGAGGCGTGCGGCCGGTATACGGGACGGGTTTGATCGTGCGAAAATAGTATTCGCCCGTCGAGCCGGTGAGAAAGCGGCCGAACCCCTGGAAATTGCCGTCTCGCTTGTCGCCGTTGCCGCTGCGGGAATGCAGGTAGGCGCCGCTGGCGTCGCACTGCCAGATTTCGACGGCCGCATTCCGGATCGGCTCGCCATGCGTGTCCAAAATCTTTCCGGTCAAATGCGTAATCGTGCCCACCGCCGGAGTGATCGCGTCATTGAGAATCAACAGGTCGTTGTCGGTGTCGAGCGGCAACTTGTCGGGATAAAAGGGCCCCTCTGTCTGTGCGGGAGTCCGCACGAGCTCTTCGGCAAAAGCCCCCTTGCTCGTGAACGCGAAGGCCCCGAGAGCCATTCCCCCCAGAAAGCCGCGCCGCGTGCAAATCGGAATGCGTGTCGTCATGATTCGTCCCCTTGCTGCCATTGGGTAACCCCGGACCGCACCATTCTATTTCGGCTCGAATGGAAATGAAAGAAGGCGAAGTCGCGCCGGCGCCGCGGAGCCCGGCCGCCTGCGACGCGGCCTTGCGCGCCAGCGCCAGCCAAGGCGGAAGCGTAAAAAGTAGATAGCCGGCGGCAAAGTCGAATTTCCCGCCGTCCGCACACTGGACAGCCGCGCGAAACCGTTGTAAACCAATAGTTTCCAGACGGTTGTTGTGAACCGAAAGCACCAGAACGAGGGATAAATGACAGGTTCGGGCAAAGACCTGATGATCGAGGCCAGCGGACTGTGTAAATATTACGGCCCGTTTGCCGCCATTGAGAACGTGTCGTTCACGATTCCGCGCGGCCAGGTGGCGGCCTTTTTGGGGCCCAACGGTGCCGGCAAATCGACGACCATGAAAATCCTGACCGGTTTTCTGTCGGCGACTCAAGGGACAGCCAGAATCGGCGGATTCGACGTGTACAAAGAGCGCATCGAGGCTGCCAAGCTGATCGGCTATCTGCCGGAAAATGGTCCGTTGTATCTCGAAATGACCCCCGCGGGTCTGTTGAAATATCTGGGAGAGGCGCGCGGACTCGATAAGGCAACGCTGGCCAAGCGGCTCGACTATGTGGCCGACAAATGTGCGCTTTCCGGAGTGTGGGGCAAAGCCATCGGCAAACTGTCGCGCGGGTTTCGCCAGCGCGTCGGCATGGCCCAAGCTCTGCTGCACGATCCGCAGGTTTTGATTCTCGACGAGCCGACGTCGGGTTTGGATCCCAATCAGCAGCATGAGGTTCGCGAATTGATCCGCAGCCTGGGCGAGATCAAGACGATTCTCTTGTCGACGCATATTCTCCAGGAAGTGCGAGCCGTCGCCGGCCGAGTGCTTCTCATCAACGAAGGGCGGATCGTGCTCGACGGCACGAAAGCCGAAATGGAAGGACCGGAGCACGACATGGAAGCGCATTTCCGGAAATTGACGCGCCGCACAACCGTGACGGCGTAAAGGCAACGGGTTTGCCGATCTGTGCGGCCCTGCTCGTGCGAGCGCATTTGTGAGCA
>DATGKC010000026.1:0-4688 GCA_035294845.1 Planctomycetaceae bacterium
CTTCCGCAACGACGGATCTGTCCCTGAGAATCAGGCCGCTCGCGCCGAGGCCGAAAAGCTCGACGACCGCATC
This sequence comes from Planctomycetaceae bacterium, assembly GCA_035294845.1. Lineage (GTDB taxonomy): Bacteria > Planctomycetota > Planctomycetia > Planctomycetales > Planctomycetaceae > JACQFH01. The sequence goes on from DATGKC010000026.1 coordinate 74, forward strand.
CGTCAAATGTGCCGCGCTTATGGGCACTCGGTTCTCAACGAGATGGGCTCTCATGCCTACTTTGACGAGAAGTTGCATCGCTCGACGACGGGAGCGGCCGTCAACCTGGCGCGCATTCCTGCCCTCACGATGGAGCTCGGGACGGGTCACGTTCCCGATGCGGCGATCGTTCGTGCGTCCCTCGCGGGCATCAGAAATGTGCTGCGTTGGGCAGGCATGCTCGAAGGCGAGAGTGAGCCGATCGAGGGAATCAAGATCGTCGATCTCGGCTATCCCTGCCGCCGCCGGGCCACGCCGCGGCTCACCGCGCCCTGCATTGTCCGCCATCTGGTGGAACCCGGAGATCTGGTGAAACGCGGAGATTCCATCGCCGAGCTGCGCGACATCTGGGGCCGCCCCGCCGGCGAAGGAATTCTGCGGAGCGACTACGACGGCTGGATCATGGGGCGCACACACGGAATCGTGCATTATCCCGGCAATGAAGTGTGCGGCATGGGAGTTTGCGACGAAACGCCCACCGTACTTTCGTATCCTGACGGATATTTCACTTCTTAGCCGCCTCAGACGGCGGAAGCCGCTCCTTTGCGTGACGGCGCTGCGGGCTGCCATTTCAGCGCCGGCCTTGCCGGTTCAATCGACACATCCGGCAGATTCTGACAATCCGGCCCGCGCGGTGGTTTTCTTCCGACCGGCCGCATTCGCACATCCGGCGGGACTCGATTCGAAACCGGATGAACCGGTCGGATCGGCAGCACGGATCATTTGGCTTCGACCGATTCATCACTCTGCCGCCGGCGGAGCGCGGTCGGTTCGGATCGATCCAAGACGCAATGATGAGCAACTCCCTCCCATTCCGCAGAAAAATCGCTGTGCAACGGCCTGCCATGAAACGAGTCGGCTTGATCTCAATCGCCTCCGTCCTTTTTTGGGGCATCGGGGGATGCTGCGGTTTCCGCTGTGATGTGGGTTATTCCTCCTGCGCCGATTGCAGCGATCGCACACTCTGTTCTGTCAAAGCCGGAAAATGGTGCACGACGACCACTTCAGCCCCGTGCCCGGGGACCGGAGTCGCCGAAATGCCGATGACGAACGCCCCAGGTCTGATCCAGGAATATCCCTCCCTCCGTGGACCGGGACAGCCCGTTCCTGAGTACGACGGCGGAGATTTGCCTGATGCGGGGCAATCGCCGTATCGCCAGGGTCCGATATCGCGAGATCCGGGTCCAGCGCTGCGGCCGGTGCCTCCTGAGATTCCAAACGACGACGACTTGGATGCCGGATCGCCCAGTGCGCGACGACCGGCTCGCTCTGCGTTCTCGCAAAAAATTGCCGACTTGTGGCATCGCTCGATCCCGAACAAAAAGAATCGCAGCGGCGCGGCCCCTGCGCAAACGTCGGCTGACGGCACAACCAGCGACCAACGTTCGCGTGAGTCCAACCGTGGATTGAACTCGGGCACGGCGCTGTCGTCCCGCGGTCGCCGGGAATTGCCGGTTACCGACAAGAACGCTGCATCTCGCGCTCAGCTTGTGACGCTGGCGGCGCCGCAAGAGAGCTACGAATCGGTGGCCCAGTTGCCCAGACCGCGTTCATTGCCGATGGATAGCCGTCCGCTCGCTGCCCTGTCTGATTCGCAGCCGCAGCGCGCCAATATGCTGCACTCCGCCGAAATCGCCTCGGGATACGAGCCCGTTCCGGTGGTCGATCCGCCGTTGCTCAGAGCGCCGCCTGTCGGGGCCACAGCGGAACCGGGATCCACCGAACAAAAGCGACTGTCGATCCCGCGCATCCTCGTTTGCCGACAAGTGAATGGCTTTGACGACGTCGCGCCATTTGACCCGCGCAAATTGCGCCAGGGTCAGCCGATATTGATCTACGCGGCACTCGAAAACTTCCGCAGTATTGCGACGTCAAAAGGTTATCGCACGCTCACACTTTCGACGCTGGAAGTTCGCACGCCTGAGGGAGACCTGTTGCAGCGGCAACCGCTGGGCACAGCCGTCGATCTGGTCGACGTGCCGCGCCACGATTTCTTTTTGACTCACCTCATTACGATCCCCGAAGACCTTCCTCCGGGCGACTACGTTTTCAGCCTGTTCGTCGACGACTTGTTGGGGCATGAGTCAGCACGAGCCCAGATCGCCGCGCGCGTCATGGAGGATCATAACCCCCGGGATGAAACGGCTGACACTTCAAGATTCGCCACACGCCCCGCAAGCTCCCCGAAATGACCCCGTACTTCTCGACCGCCAGAATGAAATACTGGCTGCACGAGGGGTAAAAGCGGCACTGTCCGCCAAAAATCGGGCTCAAGAACTTCTGGTAACCGCGCACCAGTGCAATGAGACAGGCTGCCGGAATTTCTGCCAGCCGCCGCGCTGCACTGTCCGGGACGCGCTGGGGCGCGTCGCCCCCATCAGTCATGATTCGCTCTCTGATTTCGGTCGAGGGGTTGTCGCGACGTCGGAGGGAGAAGTCTCGACCCGGTTTCCGCGAACCGGGCCGGCAGAAGCGTTTTTCGCGGCTTGCTCGCATCTGGTCGAAAGAACGTGCGCGGCCCGCACGAGCAGCTCGCGGAACTCGTTCAACTTGGTATCGCGCGCCTCGACCGGCACGAGCACGAGATCGAGCCCCGCCGGCAACTCGTGGCGGCTGAGGCGAAACGCCTCGCGCAGCAATCTTTTGAGCCGATTGCGCAAGACGGCGTTTCCATGCTTCTTCGAAACACTGAATCCCACGCGCAAGGCGTCGGTGTGATTGGGCGCGGCGAATACCGTGAGGTGCCGCCCGCGAGACACGCAACGAAGCGCATAAACACGGTCGAAATCGGACCCCTTGCGGAGATGATGTTTTTTGCGAAAGCTCAAGCGTCGCACGATGGCAGGCTCCGATAGTTCATTGGCACGGCCAAAAAGTTCAGCATTCAGTTTGACACAATCACTTGGTCTCCGGTTCGATGCCTGACTCGGGCTCGGGTGGCATGCCCTGTTCAATCTGGGGCTCTGACGTTTTCGCCGGCCTTAAGAACCAGAGATCGTCGCGTTTTGAGACGCCAGGCAACGGGCGGCGGGCCAGCCGCCGCGTGCGGTTGCCCCACATGACGACCAAGGCCAAGAGGAGTGTGCCGGCTACGATGATTCCTCCCAGCATGAAGAGCGCCAGCGAAACCGAACGCTTTTCCGGCGGGCGATCGAGGGCGCCGGAGTCGTCAGCAATTTCGGCCACCCGGGCCGAGTCGCCAACGGATGATTCATCTCCGGCACGTTCGGCAGCCTGCGCCGCCAGAGCCGCGATCAGGCACAGGCCAGCGGCGATCGCGGCGAAGCGCGCGGCCGGCCTTTCGCATTCGCGGCGCATTACCATAGGTCCTTGCGGGGAGATTGCGGCTCGACCTGCGCCAGTTCTTCGAGAAGCTTTCGAGCTCGCTCGCCAGGCTTGCGCGGAACGACGATTTTAACAATCACGAATTGAACGCCGCGCTCTTTGGAATTGCGATCGAGAACTCCTTTGCCGCGCAGGCGAAGCTTGGCTCCGCTGGAAGTCCCCGGAGGAATCGTGACCAAGACCCTCCCCTCAGAGAGCGTCGGCGCCTCGACCTTCGCGCCCAGTGCCGCTTCGGTGATCGTCACGGGAAGATCGAGCAGCAAATTATTTCCTTCGCGGCGAAACCAGGCGTGGGGCGCGACCCGAACCCGCACCATCAAATCGCCGGCCGGACCGCCGCCGGCGCCGGGTTCTCCCTGCCCGGCCAGCCGGACGACGCTGCCGGTCTCGACGCCGGACGGAATCTTGACCGAAAGTCGCTCGGGCTTTCCGTTCCGGTCGAGATTCAGATCGTACTTGCCGCCTTCGACGGCGATCTGAAAGGGAATCTCGACCTCGACTTCAACGTCGCTGCCACGGCGCGCCCCGCGCCGGGTCTGCCGCCGACCCCCTGCCTCGAATGCCCCGCCGAAAATCTGCTCCAGATCAATCTGGCCGCCGCTGAACAGATTGCCGAAGTCGATCGGCCCCGCCTGCGGTCGTCCGGAACCGGTCCAAGGAAAGGGCTGCCCCTCTGGACCAGCGCCGCCCGGAAAAACCTGGCCGAACCGGTCATATTGTTGCCGCTTTTCCGAGTCGTGCAGCACGTCATAGGCTTCTTGGACTTGCTTGAAGCGCTCGGGCGCGTCTTTGTCTTTGTTGGCGTCGGGATGATATTTCTTCGAGAGCTTCTTGTACGCCTTGCGAATCTCATCTTGGGTCGCCGACTTCGAAACCCCGAGAGTCTTGTAATAATCCTGATTCGCCATGCCGCTATTTTATAGGCGTGCCGGCCGGACCGAAAGCGGGGGCGATCAGCAAAGCCGATTGTGCGGTATGCCGAATTGCGATTTTTGAAAAGGCGCCTTGACTTACTCCTACCACAGTAGTACGATCCATCTACCCTGGTAGTAGAAGCCCGTTTCGCGAAAGCGTGCAGAACCCCGAAAGCCGCAAGGAGGAATTCAGGCGATGAGTAGAAAACCTCAATTGGCCTCGCTGCAGTTGGCCATCATGCGGATTCTGTGGCAGAACGAAGAGGCAACCGTCGCCGACGTCCGCGACCGATTGACCGAGGCCGGACGCGATTTAG
>DATGKC010000027.1:0-5670 GCA_035294845.1 Planctomycetaceae bacterium
AGATCGTGCTGCCCGAATGCCTGCTCAATCCACCGGAGCACGACGACCCCGCGGAATGCGCCGCCATCGTGGGGGGCAATGTCGAAACTTCGCAGCGAGTGGTCGATGTGCTGCTGGGAGCGCTGGGAGCGGCAGCCGCCAGCCAGGGAACGATGAACAATCTCACCTTCGGCGACGACACCTTCGGGTATTATGAAACGATCTGCGGCGGCTCGGGCGCGACGCGCGAATCAGACGGGGCAGACGCCGTCCATACGCACATGACGAACACGCGGCTCACCGATCCTGAAGTCATCGAACGGCGTTATCCGGTGCGTGTCGTCGAATTCTCGATCCGCCGGAGCTCCGGGGGCCGAACGGCCCGCGCCAGCAGTCAGACAAGAGCTGTCGGAAAAGATTTGGTGATCAAGGGGTTCGAACATGCAATCCTTTCAGCCGCAAGGCAGCATTTCGGCGAAGGGACTTCATTGGCGCTCCATATCGACCGAGACAGCGGGAAGCCAATCTTGCTTAATGCCGGAGAGCCAGTCGACGAGGTGCTGCTCGATGAGATTCTAGGCCGAATGTCGACCCAAGCCGCGAAGCAAATCATGATCCAAGAACTTCTCGAAACTGAAGCAAAAGCAGCGGCGGGCGCAGAACAGCGAGGACTGCACCGTGGCGGCGACGGCGTCATCCGTCGGCTGGAATTCCTTCGTCCGCTGCGCGTCTCGATTCTTTCCGAACGGCGCGGTTCTTATGCTCCATTCGGTTTGAACGGCGGCGCTGCCGGGGCGCTGGGCCGCAATTCGCTGCAGCGCGCCGGCAGCGAGTTCGCCGAAGACCTGGGTGGCAAGGCGCAAGTCTCAGTCGCGGCCGGCGACATCTTGACCATTGAAACGCCCGGCGGTGGAGCGTTCGGCGGCGGACCCGCGCAGCCGTGACCCTTTTTTATTGGGCAGTTTTTTGTAGCTGAATTTCGCCAGAATTCAGAGCGTGATTTGTGGATGACTGAACTCTGGCGAGTTCAGCTACCCCGCTCGTCAGCCCGATGCCGCCGGCTGCTGGTCGGCGTGCAGATAGATGAAACTCTTGCCCAGGCGGCCGCCATAATTTCCGGCGGAAATCTGAACAAGCCCCGGCGTCGCGACCGCCGCAGCGATGGCCGCTTGCGTCGCAGCGATGATTGCGGCCAAGTCACGTCCGTTCATGATGACCTCCATGATCGACGCCACTCCCGACGGTACGCCCGACTTCTCCCCTAAGCGATCTTTCAGCGTCGGACAAAACTTTTCATAGGTGCTGGCGACCGAGAACCTATAGCGGCTCCCTGCTTTAGAGCCGCTGGCGGCGACGCCGCCGGGGAATGGCGTAATCACTCCGGCGACTTTCGCCGCTGCCGCCTGGGCCCGCTCGGCGGCCAGCAGCGCCGCATCAAGGCTGTCGCCCAAGAACCACAGATTGCCCCCCATCAGCCCGTCGCGGAATCCAAAGCTTCGTTCGAGGCAGAATTCGCCGCCCAGGATGGGGATGACCCACATTTTGCGGCCGAAGCGCGTGTCTCGAAATTGCCAGCCGTCGCCGAAAAATGCGATCTTGCGCCCCAGTTTAAGCCGCTCGTCCGATTCGATCAGATTGAAACAGGCCGTCGTAGGACACGTCAAAACGTTTTGGCTGATGCGAACCAAGAGCGACCGCTCCAGGGCCGCCACGCGGTCTTTCCGAAAGCGGGGGACGTGCACTTGCACGACCGCGCCGGGCCGGCCGTCCGGCGTGGCGAACGAGTCGTCTTCACCGGGCCCAACATATCGGTCGATCCCCGCTTCACAATCGCACAGAATCGTGCTGGAAGCGTTTCCCGTACAGCTTGCGACGGCGTGATCGAGCCATTTCCGATCGCGGGCCGTAATCAGAAACTCGGCATAAATGCTGCGGAACGCCTCGGCGTATGTGTCTTCGACAATGGCTCGATGGTGAGGCTGGTCGCGCACGATAGAGAGGTGTTGGGCCCTTACTTGCAGACGTAGATTGCCTGCTCGGTGATGATCTTGTCCATGAACACGTCGTGTTCCTGCGTCGGAATCTCCGGGAATATCTGGCATTCAAACGCCAGCGCGACCAGCGGCGCATCGGGCCGCGCGTGTTCCAGAAGCTTGTCGTAGTACCCCTTCCCATGCCCCATCCGCGCTCCCTGGCGCGTGAAGGCCACTCCCGGAACCATGATGAGATCAAGCTCTGAAACATCGACGGCTCGATCGGGACGCGAGCGCATCTCGGGCCTGGGCTCGAGGATCTTGTACATGCCGATCGAAAGATCGTCCATCTCTTTCAGCCGGAAGAGCTCGAGCTCGCCGCTCTCATGGCACCAGGGGACGATGATATTTTTGCCGTGCGTGAGCGCAGTCGCCAAAAAATCGCGCGTGCGCACTTCCGTGCGGACGTCGACGTAAAACATCACCGTGCCGGCCGCGGCGTATTCCGGCAGCGACACGAACTTCTCGCAGATGGCGCGGCTGAGCTGGTCTTTATTCTCCTGCTTGCGGCGGTTTTCGTGCGCCTGCTCGCGAATGGCCCGCTTGCGGTCTTGAAAATCAGAAGGATCCAACGTCATCTCTCCTCTTGGAGGCCGATTATCACCTGTCGTGGCAGGGCTGACAATCGCAGGTCGTCACTCTGCCGGCGGCGTCCATTTCAGAATCGGCTGACGCGCCGCGCGCACGTCATCGGGGCGGCTGATGGGCGTCTCGTGCGGGGCCAGGTGCAGATACTCTGCATCTTCAGCCACGATTGTGCGAATAGCCTGCGCGAACGCATCGAGCGTCTCCTTCGATTCGGTCTCCGTCGGCTCGATCATCATCGCCTCGGCCACCACCAGCGGGAAATACACCGTCGGCGCGTGAAAGCCGAAATCGAGCAGCCTCTTGGCTATGTCCATCGCCGATATGCCGCGCGAATCCTTGAGCAGCCTGGCTGAAGCCACAAATTCGTGCATGCACCGTTCACCCTGCGGCACCGGAAGCACGTCTTTGAGCTGCGCCAAGAGGTAATTGGCGTTGAGGACGGCATTCTCGCTCATGGCGCGAACCCCGGCGGCGCCCAGAGTGCGCAGATAACAATAGCCGCGCACGAGGATTCCCACGTTTCCAAAGAAGCTGCGCACCCGGCCAATCGACTTGGGCGGCGTCACCAGGCGGTAAAAGACCGGTTTGGCAGTGCCAGCGGCGTCGCTCACGACAATCGGGCCGGGAAGAAAATCAGCCAGAAAATCGCGAACGGCGATCGGCCCCGCGCCCGGCCCCCCCGCCCCGTGCGGGCCGGTGAATGTCTTGTGCACGTTGTAATGCATCATGTCGCCGCCGAAGTCGCCCGGGCGGGCGATGCCGGCGATGGCATTCATGTTGGCGCCATCGATGTAAACGAGGCCCCCGGCGTCGTGCACGAGCCTGGCAACGCGCGTGATCTCGCGTTCGAACATGCCCAGCGTGTTGGGGTTGGTCACCATGAACACGGCCGTTGCATCGTCGAGATGGCTTTGAAGCTCGCTCAGATCGACAAATCCCTGCGGTGTGCTGCTCAATTGAACGCACTGGAACCCCGCCAGCGCGGCACTGGCCGGATTCGTGCCATGCGCGCTGTTGGGAAACAGCACCTTCGTGCGCCGCTCGCCTTTATCGCGAAAATACGCCGAGGCCACCAGCAGCGCGGTGAATTCGCCCTGTGCCCCGGCAGCCGGTTGCAAAGAAACAGCCGGCAGGCCGGCGATTTCAGCCAGGATCTGCTGCAACGAGTACAGGAGCTCGAGCATGCCTTGCGCCTGGTCGCCAGGCTGGTTGGGGTGCAGGTCGACAATCCCGGCAAGGCCGGCCAGCCGTTCGTGCCGCTTGGGGTTGTACTTCATCGTGCAACTCCCCAGCGGGTAAAAGTGGGTGTCGACCGACATGTTCTCGGTCGAGAGGTTGACGAAGTGGCGAATGACTTCCGGCTCGGTCAACTCGGGAAGCTGCAGCGGCAAGGCGGTTCGCTGGGCAAGAGGGATGATCTCGTCGAGCGGGCGCTCCAGCACGTCGCTGGCGGGAAATATGGCCGCGCGCCGGCCCGGTTTTGAATGATCGAACAAAAGTTGAGTCGCCTGTCGATTTCGCATCAGCCGCTTCCCCTTCTCCCGTCGCTGAATTCGCCAATGGCTGAACTCGCCAGAGTTCAGATCAACCCCGCAACGCTCTGAATTCCGGCGAATTCAGCAACGATAAAACTCAAACTAACGCCGAAGCGCGCCCGCCAGCCCCAAGATTTCTGCGACCGTTCGCTTTTCGGTCACGGCCACCAACAGGCAATCGTCAAGACGCTGCCCGCCGATTTTTCCGTATGCCGACAATTTCGGGCCGATGTCGAATCCCGCGGCCCGAGCCCGAGACACGGTTTCATCTACGCCGGCACGACATCGCAGAGTGAATTCCTTGAAGAAAGGTCTCGCAGGAAATGCCAGTTCCAATCCGGCGAATTGGGCCAGGCGCGTCAGGCAGTCGGCAGCATAATGGGCCTTCCGCGTGCACAACTCGGCGACTTCCGCCAGTCCCGATTTTCCCAATAGCGACAGGTGTACCGTGGCCCGCAAAGCCAACAGCCCCTGATTCGTGCAGATATTGCTGGTCGCCTTTTCGCGGCGGATATGCTGCTCGCGGGCCTGCAGCGTAAGCACGAAACACCGCCGCCCCTGGCGATCGACCGTTTCGCCGATCAGCCGCCCCGGCATCTTCCTGGCAAAATCATTCTTGCACGCCATGATCCCCAGATACGGGCCGCCATATTGCAGGGGAATTCCGAGCGCCTGGCCTTCGGCGACGGCGATGTCGGCGCCGTATTCTCCGGGACGCGCCAGCAATCCCAGGCTGACGGGATCGAAGCTCACAACGGCCAGGGCTTCGACCCGATGCGCCAACTCGGCCAGTTCGCGCGCTTCCTCGAGGCAGCCGAAAAAATTGGGATGCTGAACGACCAGGCACGCCGTCCGGTCATCGAGCGCACGGCGCACCTCGTCGGGATCGGCCGCCCCGCCGGGACAAGGCACGACGACGAGCTCGCAATTGAGCTGCTTCAAATATGTCTGGCACACCTGGCGATATTCCGGATGCACCGACTCGAGCATGACGACTTTCCCGTGCCGATTCGTGATCCGCATCGCCATGAACACGGCTTCGCTGACGGCCGTCCCCCCCTCGTACAGACTGGCGTTCGAGACATCCATGCCCGCCAACTGGCAAATCAGAGTCTGGTATTCGAAGAACGTCTGCAAGCTGCCCTGGCTGGCTTCGGCCTGGTAAGGGGTGTAGGCGGTGTAGAATTCGCTTCGCGAGGCGATCGCGTCGACGGCGGCAGGAATGAAATGGTCGTACGCTCCGCCTCCCAGAAACGAGACCCGGCTGCGCCCTTCCCCGTTTTTCGCCGCCAATTCCGTGAGGTGCGCCTCGAGCTCGATTTCAGTCAGCGCCGGCGGAAGCGCCAGACGGCGGTTCAAGCGCAAATCGGCGGGAATCTGTTCGAAGAGCTCAGCGATCGAGTCGACGCCGATTTTCGCCAGCATTTCGCGCTGCTGTTCGGGGGTATTGTACAGGTAAGACAAACAAGTCTCCGCGCCAACGCAGTAAGCAAAGCTTGGGTTTTCAGAGAGCAAACCGCCGAAGCATGTCGCAC
>DATGKC010000028.1:0-3314 GCA_035294845.1 Planctomycetaceae bacterium
CCATAACTTCCTGTGCACGCTTGTCGCTGAATGTTTTCGGGGAAGCCGGATGCGGGAAATCTGCCAGTCCGGTTTGAGGAGGGGAGAGGCGGCAGCATCGGGCTGCCCCTCTCCTACTCGCCCGGTCATTTGTCTTATTTCATCGCTTTGGTTGCGGCCGTCGGCCGCGCTAGGTGTTTCGTGGTTCTCTCCGTACTCTTTGGTTCAGACCTTCGGCCGCGTCGGGAAATCCGTGGTCATTTGTCTTTTTGAGTCGTTTTGGTTGCGGCCGTCGGCCGCGCTAGGTCTTTCGTGGTTTACTGGCCGCCAAACGGAACCGCGAAACGCACGAAACACACGAAAGATTTAAAGCCACAGGCTGCGGCAATGAAACGCCTCCAATCGTCCATCGTTCACGGCGAACCGGGCGCCCGAACATTACGTTTTTGTACGGATTGTGGATTTTCAGCTCCGAATTACGTTTCCTCTCCAATCGGGACGTTTCATTACATTAAAATGCAGAGAGGAGTTCTGCCGCACTACGGCACATCGCCGGCGAAATCTACACTCGTGCGGTTCCCATTCTCATCGAACGGCGGAGGCTGCCATGCGATTCGCGATCGTGGCGGTGGGCGTGTTCGCTCTGGTTGTCGGAAGTTCGTTCGCGGGCGCCGCGCCCGAGTCGCAGCCTACGCGGGTGTGGCTCGATGAATCGACCCGCGGCGATCTGGCGTTCGGGGACAAACCCGGCGGACCGTGGAAGGTGGCTCGGCACGGGGATGCGCTTCCAGACGATGGGTATCTGCGAACGTCACCGGCCGGACCATGCCGCGTAGTCATTTCCGAGGGGACGTTGAATCTCGATGCCGAGACGCAAGCGCAGCTCATTTCGACAGAGCGAAATATCATCCTCATCGCGGGGCGCGTCGTTCTCAAGTCGGCGGGAGATTGGTCGATCTCCACCGGTTCCCTTCGCGCGAGCGTTTCCAAAAACGCGGAAGCCGAATTCGAGATCGACGGGAAAGGCAACACGATCGGAAGAACACTGGCGGGAACGCTCAAAGTTGCGGCCACCGATGACAAGGACGTGGACGTTCACGCCGGCCAGGAATTCACCTGGCAGGCGCACGACGCGACTTTGACAATTGCCGATTTGCCCGAACCCGAATTGAAACGCCTGCGCGCCAAGACGCTTCCGCCCGTTGAGCCACAAGGACTGGGGCAGCTCGTCGTGAACGACCCGTCCGGAGCGCCGGTGCGACTCAACTTGGCGCGTTATCACGTCAATCTCGTGCTCCATCCTCCGGTGGCGCTCGTGCAGATCGACCAGTCGTTTTACAACCCGTATCCGCGGCAGCAGGAAGGGACGTTCGTCTTCAACCTTCCGGAGCGAGCGTCCGTCAGCCGCTTTGCCATGTACACCACGCCGACGCAATTGATCGAAGGCGAGCTGATCGACCAGGAGCGGGCGGCGACCATTTACCAGTCGATTGTCAGTCGACAACGCGACCCGGCAATTCTCGAGCAGATCGGGGGAAACCTGTTTCGCATGCGGGTCTTTCCCATATTCCCCCGCGACACAAAACGCGTCCTGCTCGATTACACCGTGCCGATCGTCGAACAGGAAGAGGGTCGCTATACATTCGAGATACCCCTCATGTCAGACCTGCAACCGGTGTGGGACTTCGCGATCACCGGTACGATCCGCGGGCCCAATGTGCTTGGCTCGGCCCGCAGCCGGTCGCACCCGCAGGCCCAGTTCGACACCAGTAAAGACGGGGCGGTGACGTTCATTCTGCGAGAGCAGGCGTTTCGTCCCAAGTCGGCGTTTGTGCTGGGCTTTCAGCAACGACCGGCGGAAGAAGTCACTGTCCGCAGTTTTGTCTCGCCGGTCCGCGACCCGGCTCCAGGGCAAGACGCCGGCGACAAGCAATCGGCCGACAAACGGCAGTGTGCGTTTCTGGCACGCATCAGTCCAACGGTGCTGGAAGGGGCGATCGGGGCCGATCGAAAGCCTTCCTTGCCAGTAGACCTCTTGATTCTGGCAGATACGTCGGGGGCGATCGCCGACCGCACGCGCTTGCGAAAAGTGGTCCGCACGATCGTCAAATCCTTGCGCGCCCAAGACCGATTCCGGCTGGGATGCGTCGATGTCGATTTCCGACCGCTCGCCAACGCCTGGATTCCGCCGGATTCGGCCGAAGCCGGCGAGGTTTTGGCGGGCCTCGACCGCGAATTCTCGCTCGGGCGAACCGACTTCGGAACGAGCTTCGCCAGCGCGCTGAAGTCGCTATCGGCTGCCGAGCCAGGTCGCAGGCGGCTCGTCGTTTACGTGGGGGATGGCGCCCTCCCGCCAGGGCACGCGCCGACTGCGGAATTGCAAAAGGCTCTCGGCGACCCGCTTGCCCAGGCCGATGCACGATTCTTCGCCGTGCTGGACGAGAACGATCCGCCCGGACGCGTGCTGATGGAGCGACTGGCGAGTGCCAGCGGCGGAAGAATATTTTTGACCGGCGCGAGCGGCTCGTCGGAAGAATTGTTCGGCTGGGTTCTGGCGGGCTTCCCGGATCCTGCGAAAATCTTGGCCGTCGAGGCCGAAGGAGTTTTGCCCGACGATCTGTTCGTCCCCGCGGCGTGGGCGCCGGGCCGCCCGCTGGAAATCCTTGCTTCGAGAAAAGAAGAAGGCAGCCTGAAGCTGCACATCCGATTTGAATGCGACGGCACGCCGCAGACCCGCGACTGGATGCTGAACTTAAAGAACGATCCGGAAGACATGTTCGTCGGCCGGCTATGGGCTCATCGCAAACTCGATACACTTTGGGAGCTGGCGGTCACGAGTCGCTTCGGCCCGGACCGGGCGAAATTCGTGCGCGGCATTGTGGCCCTTTCGCAGGCATGGACGCTCCTATCGCCTTACACCGCGTTTCTCGTTCTGGAAAACGAAAGCGAATATGCCAAATACGGGATCGTGCGAGAAACCAGGCATCAGTATTGGCGACCAGACGGAAGCATGATCCAGGAGCCCCTGTCGCCGGAGGCTCTGAAGGCCCTTGCCGCGTCACGCCGCGCGCGACCGCCGACGACCCCCGAGCAATTCGACCGGGCCCTCGCGGCGTCGCGCGACGCGCTCAAGAATCGCGCGCCCACCCGGGCATTGAGGATACTCGACACGGTCATCGACTCGCCGCTCGCGGCCGAATCAGAAGAAATCAAAATCCTGCGGGGGTCGGCCGAGAAATTGTTGGCTCGGGGCGACCTGCTGGCGAATCTGGGTCCCCAGCGCGGCTGGTACGATCGGCAACGCAAGTACGGGATGGGGGGCACGACGACCGATC
>DATGKC010000029.1:0-3262 GCA_035294845.1 Planctomycetaceae bacterium
TGGACGATCGTCTATGGCGAGCCATTGATCTTGAATGGTTGGCAGCCGACGCCTGAATCGATCCGTAAAGCCGCCGAGGTCATACGCTATCGCGTCCTCCTCGCCGTAATCGAGCATATTATCCAGCACGAATTGCAGCCAGTCGATAATGCACTGCCTTTGCGGCACCATCGACATTGCGATCCACAACGGCCGAGGCAGCCACACTGCGGATCGACGAGGTTGAGGGGCCGAGGTTGTCATGCAATCATTCTGCCACAGCGAGCTGTTGGGATAAACGCCAATCACGCGATCACGGGCGGTTTGACGGGATTCCCGAAGACTGCCAGGCACTGACCTGTAAGAATCAGACCAGAATCCTCGCGAAGACCGTTAGTTGACGCCCGATAGCGCCGGGGAGCATGCCGGGTTCGATTTTGCTGTTCTGTCGGCATGAACGAATGAGGACGTCGCAGGTTGGAAAACCTACGCCACTGTGGGGCAGGTTTTCCAACCTGCCCGTATTCCACCAATTCAGGTCCTGGCTTTCGCAACTTCGCGGTCGTCGAGGTGCATGTAGCGTGCGAGCCGATGGACGCCCGCGGCCCAGAGTGAAAGTGCAGGAGCTGCTGCAGAACCCTTTCAGGGCCCTTTCAGGGCCCTTTCAGGGCCCTTTCAGGGTTCGCGCGCCGTTGCAATCCAACCCAGGGTACCCGACTTTCGTCGGGGACCCTGGGCTGCGCTGCAGTACGCTTTCAGCGTACACGATATTCCGCAACGCCGATCAGCGACGACAGATTTCGCCGTCGGGTGGCGGGGTCAGAGCGACACTCTGACCCCGCCACCCGACACGTACCCCGCAAGGGGTTGCGCAGCGCAGCCCAGGGTTGGCCGATTTTTCCGGCCAACCCTGGGTCGCGAATTCTTTTTATGCGTTTTACCCTGCAAGGGTTGCGCAGGTCCTCGTCAACCCACGGGCTGACGCCCGTGGCTCGCCTGATCAATCTGGCATTGAGAAATATGCCGCTCACGGCCGACGAATCGGAATTGCAAATTCGCTGCTCGGCACCGCGAAGCGATAGGTTCTTGCACGCCATCCGGCGTGCCAGACTTTGCACGGCTGGTCGCTCTCCGAGAGCCGATTCGCGAGCGATGGCCCCGTGGCGTGCAAGTTTGGCTCGGACGGCTGTTCTGGCGCAGGCAACGGGGCCATCGTTCGCAAGCTTGGAATTTATCTTGTTGCAAAGTTTGGTGCTCTCACCTGCAGCGAGAGATTCGCCTAACTTGCGACACTCTGGCCCCGCCACCCGACGACGTAGCCCGTAAAGGGCGGCAAACGACCAGTTGTGCGCGCGGAGGTCAGAGTTCATAATCGACCGGAGGCTTCGGGTCGGCGGCGAGCGTGGGCGTCGGGCTTAAACGGCATCTTTCCCGAGTGCTCTTTCCAAGAGCGTGCTCTTATGCTTCACAGGTTGCTTTTGCTCTTGCTGATGCTGGAAGGGCTGGCCGTTTGGAGCTTCGCCGGCGAACAGGCTTCTCCGACCCTCCGGACATCATTCGATCGGGAAAAGTTCCAGAAGTTCGGCGAGTCGCACTGCCTCGGCTGCCACGACAAGGCGAACCAGGAAGGGGGCCTCGCTCTGGAGGAGCACATCGGGGCCGACATTGAGAGGCATTCAGAGTTGTGGGAAAAGGTGGTTCGCAAGCTGCGGTCGCGGCAGATGCCTCCGCCGGGCTCGCCTCGCCCCGGCGAACAGGAATACGACGCGGCGATCTCGTGGCTCGAGTCATCGCTCGACGCGGCGGCCGCAGTCCACCCCCATCCCGGCCGAACGGACACGCTCCGGCGCCTGAACCGCACGGAGTATCAGAATACAATCCGCGATCTGTTGGCGCTGGATGTGGACGTGAGCGCTCTGCTCCCGGCGGATGAATCGAGCCATGGCTTTGACAACGTCGCGGTCACCGATCTGACGCCGACGCTGCTCAGCCGCTATTTCTCGGCGGCGCAGAAGATCAGCCGGCTGGCGGTCAGTCGCGGACTGCGCTCGCCCGCCGCCGATACGTTCCGCATTCGGCCCGACATTACGCAAGACACGCACTTCGAGGGTTCTCCGCTGGGAACGCGCGGCGGCGCCACGATTGTCTACACATTTCCGAGAGACGGCGAATATGAAATCCAGATCCGCCTGATGCGCGATCGCAACGACGAAATCGAGAGCCTCAAGGAGCCGGATGAGCTCGAAGTCTCGCTGGATCGGGAACGGATCGGGTTATTTACGATCAAGCCGCCAAAGGGGCGCGGCGACGGAGCCGCCGACTCGAACCTGAGCGTGCGCGTCGTGACAAGTGCCGGGGCGCACAAGCTGAGCGTGGCATTTCTGAAGAAGCCGACGTCGCTGCTCGAAACGGAGAGGCAGCCGCTGAATGTTCATTATAACTTCTACAGGCACCCGCGAATCGGCCCTGCGGTTTACGAGGTGACGGTGATCGGGCCGTTCGCTTCGAGCGGCCCAGGCACCAGCCCCAGCCGGCGGCGCATCTTTTTCTGCGAGCCGCATAGCAAAGACGACGAAGAAGTCTGCGCCCGCCTGATTCTTGAGGAATTGACGCGGCGCGCCTACCGCAGGCCGGTGACGGACGACGACCTGACGACGCCCATGTCCCTTTACCGGCAGGGGCGCTCGGAAGAGGGGTTTGAGGCGGGCATCGAAATGGCCCTGGTGTCGGTGCTGATCAATCCGCAGTTCCTGTTCCGGATCGAGCGCGACCCGCCCGGATTGCCGACGGGGACCGCCTACCCGATCGACGGGCTCGCGTTGGCCTCGCGGCTGTCGTACTTCCTGTGGAGCAGCGCGCCCGATGCCGAGCTATTGAATCTGGCCGTCGGCGGCGAGCTGCAACGCCCGGAAGTGCTCGAAGCGCAGGTTCGCCGGCTTCTGGCCGACGAGCGCTCGCGGTCGCTGGTCAGCAATTTTGCCGGGCAATGGCTGTACTTGCGGAATTTGCAAGCGGTGATTCCCGACATGCGGCTCTTCCCCGATTTCGACGACAACCTGCGGCAGGCGTTCCGGCGGGAGACCGAGTTGTTCTTCGAGAGCATCATTCGCGAAGACCGCAGCGTGCTCGAATTGATCAGGTCGGACTACACCTTTTTGAACGAGCGTCTCGCGAAGCATTACGGCATTCCCCACGTGTACGGCAGCCGCTTCCGCCGTGTGAAGCTCGACGAGGCAAGTCACCGCGGCGGCCTGCTGCGACAGGGCAGCATCCTGGCGGTGAC
>DATGKC010000030.1:0-5066 GCA_035294845.1 Planctomycetaceae bacterium
CACCGCCAGCCCGGGAAGCGAAGCCGCCGTGATCTGGCGCAGGGCTGCGCGAATCTGCGGCGTCGTCAGCACCACGCCGGGGTGTCCCGGACCGGTCAAATGTTCGAGCTGTGCTGCGATACCGCGAGTCACGGCCTCGGCAACCTGCGGCGAGAGCTTGATCACCAGCCCCCGTTCGCCGTATTCGACCCCGGCGCCCACGATGTCTTCCAACGCAGGGTCGAGCGTCACCACCCGCAGCACGCGGTCTTTGTCGCGGTATTGCTGGCAGATCGTGCGGCTGATCGCATGACGCACGAACTCGGTCAAGAGTCCCAGGTCCTTCGTGCGGTCGGCGTAATCCCCGAGCGTTTCGAGAATGGTTTCGAGATTGCGGATCGGCACCCGCTCGCGCAACAGGTTGCACAACACCTGGTGCACGTGATGGGCCTTGAGCACTTCGGGAATCAGCTCTTCGACGACTTTGGGGGCATGTTGCTTGAGATTGTCGAGAAGCTGGTGCACCTGCTGGCGCGATAGAAGCTCGTCGCTGTGCCGCCGAACCACTTCGGTCAGATGCGTCACCACGACGGTGGAAGGCTCGACGACATTGTAGCCGAGCAGCTCGGCCCGCTCGCGCTGTGAGGCTTCGATCCACACGGCTGGCCTGCCGAAGGCGGGTTCGGTCGTGGCCACGCCCGGCAATTTGCCGCTCGTGGCGCCGCTGTCGATCGCCAAGAGGGCGTCGGCATAGATCGTTCCCCAGGCCACCGGCACGTCGCGGATTTTGATCTGATACTGTCTCTGATCGAGCCGGATATTGTCGCGAATGCGAACCTTCGGCAGGATCATGCCGAGCTCCTGGGCGATTTTGTGGCGCACGCGCGTCACGCGCTCGAGCAGGTCGCCCCCCGAATTCGCATCGGCCAGACGAATCAGGCCGTAGCCGAGCTCCAGTTCCATCGCGTCGACGAACAAATTGTCTTCGGGCTTGGGGGCGGGCTTTTCTTGCACTTTTTTGGCCGCTTGTTCCTGCTTGATCGCCTGCTTCACCCTGCGAGCTCGCGAGAGAACCACCGTCATCGCGCACAATCCCAGGGCCAGCGTGAAGAGCGGCGCCTTGGGAAGACCCGTAAACGACAGGGCTCCCAAAAACACGGCTGAGACGCCCATGGCCTCGGGGCGAAAAAACATCTGCCCGATGATGTCGCTGGGCAGGTCGCTGTCGACGCTCGTGCGGGTGACGAGCAGGCCGGCCGCAATCGAAATCAAAAGCGCCGGCACCTGCGTCACCAGGCCGTCCCCGATGGTGAGCTTGGTGAAGACGTGGCTGGCCTCGCGCAAGGGCATGCCCTGTTCGATCATCCCGATGTACATGCCGCCCACGATATTGATCAGGGTGATCACGATGCTGGCGATCGCGTCGCCGCGCACGAACTTGCTGGCACCGTCCATAGCCCCGTAAAAATCGGCCTGCTGGGCGATCTCTTCGCGGCGCTTGCGGGCGGTTTCGGCATTGAGCAGTCCGGCCTGCAAGTCGGCGTCGATGGCCATCTGCTTGCCCGGCATGCCGTCGAGCGCGAAGCGAGCGGCCACTTCGCTGATGCGCGTGGCGCCTTTGGTAATCACCAGAAACTGGATGGCAATGAGAATGACGAACATGATCAGGCCGACCGCCACTTGTCCGCCGGCCACGAATTCGCCGAACGCCTGGATCACGCCGCCTGCGGCCCCTGTTCCGTCGATTCCGCCTCGGGTGAGAATCAGCCTCGTTGAAGCCACGTTCAGCACGAGCCGCGCCAGCGTCGTCCCCAACAGCAGCGACGGAAAGACGCTGAATTCCAGTGGCCGTCCGACGTACATCGTCGTGAGCAGGATGACGACCGATATGGTGATGTTGGCCGACAGCAAAAGGTCGAGCAGCCCGGCCGGCAGGGGCACGACGATCACAAGAATCGACGTGACCATGAGCGCAGGGACGATTAATCCGCGGTTTCTGGCCCAGAAACCGCGCACGGTATCAGACGCCGCTGAAGGCATCCTGCCTCCGCCGACAAATGCTGGAACGACGATCGAGAGAGAGATGAAATGAGTGAGGCGTGATATCGAATGTGAAGAAAGCTGTCCAGATGGATTTGTGAAGACCACTTCCCTTTGTATGATTTACATCCGCTCGACCTCTGGATTTTCATCATGAACGTCAGCGGAATTCTTGAAACCGCGCTGCACGTGCGCGATTTGCACCGCGCGTTGGAGTTTTACCAGCGCCTGTTCGGCTTCACCGTCATGGTCCAGGACGAAAGGCTGTGCGCTCTCGATGTCGCCGGCCGCGACGTTCTATTGCTCTTCAAAGAAGGTGCTTCCGGACATCCCATGCACGTTCCCGGCGGCGTCATTCCGCCACACGACGGCCACGGGCGGCTGCACATCGCCTTTTCAATTGCTGCTGCCGATCTGGCCGGCTGGGAAGATAAGCTCGCCGCCGAAAAGGTCGACGTTGAATCGACCGTCGATTGGCCGGAAGGGGGCAAGAGCCTTTACTTTCGCGACCCCGACAGCCATCTGCTGGAACTGGCGACGCCCGGAATCTGGCCGATTTATTGATTCATTACTGACCGGCCGCCTGGCTTTCCGGATTCGGCAAAGCGTCGCAAAGCGAGAGCGCCAAAAGCGGCAAAGCCGTGCCGCTGTAAGTAATGAAATGCCATTTCTCGGTGTTGAGCGAGCGAGTCCACCAGCGGCCTGAGGTGCGCTGATTGGCCAACAGCCAGTTCACGCCCTTTTGGATGCGCGCGTCGCCCGCCGGCACGCCCGATTCGCGCAAAACAATCAGGGCCAATCCGGTTTGGTGGCCGTCGCTCGGGGGATCGGCGAATTCCGGCTCGCTGCGCAGCTTTTCGGCCCGATTGCCGCGACCCCATTGCTCGGGCTCGCCGAACGACCGAATCGACCAACCGCCGTCAGAGCGCTGTTTCTTGAGAACCATCTCGATCAGCTCCTGGCGTTTGCCGCTTTCCAGCAGCCCCGGAAGCCGGGCCGCCGCCCACAACAGCAGGGTGCGGTCGTAATCCTGCTTGGGGGTTTCGCTGCGCAAATAGTTCTTGAGCCGCTCAATTCCGGAACGCAGCTTCTCATCGCCGGGGCGATCGAGCCAACCGGGAGCGGTCCCCACGGCCATCGCCGCCACGGTCGCCAAATGATAGGCGCTCGATTCATAGGGCGGCCAGCAGTCGAGCGCGCCCCACGTTCCCGATTCGCGCTGCAAACTGAACATGAGGGCCAGCGCCCGCTCGGTCTCGGGCGAGAGTTTTTTTGCGACATGCGCATCCCATTCGGCAAGTCCCGCCGCCATGTAAATCGCCTGCGCGGGCGCCACGCTCTCCTGTTGCTCTTCCGGTTTCTTCTGGGAGAACTGCTCGAGGCTGGCAAGGAAGTGCTTGCGCATTTCCTCGTTCGGCGCCCCGACCCGCGCCGATAACGCCGGACGCACGACCATATAGGTGCCGTTCGTGTGGCACGTCACGCATTTGCGACTCCCGTTCCAGGCCAAAGCTCCCTGGTCGAGATAATCCAGCGCCTTTCTCACAGAGACGCGTTCGAGTTTCGGTTCGTCGGCGCTGGCCGGCGGAATGGCGATCGTTTCGAATTGATATTGCGGCGGATTCTCTTCGTTTTTGTCGTCGGCGAGAGCGGCAGCCGCGCTCGACAGGCAGGCGATCGAAATTCCGATGACTGAGCACAAAGTGCGAAAAGGGTTCACGAGCGGTTTCCCCTGAAAAAAATGGCTCAAAAAATGCGACCGGCAACTCATCAACAAATCATAATGTGTTATGGTAATCGTGCCGGCCGCAAATATCCAGGCACTTGCGGAAGGCGCGGTGCGAGAGGGGCAGCCCCGTGATCCAAAAGACAAAACATTGGGCGACCTGCATGCACAGTTTGCGTGCTGCGCAAATCGTTAACTGGCGACGAGCCTCAAAAAACCCGCAGATTTCGCGGATACGCGCGGATAAATACCGCGTGGGGCAATTTGTAAATCCGCGCGCATCCGCGGCAGTGCCAGTCTCGCGGGCTCCTTTTCTGTGCCGCGGGTGACGTCGTGCATTGGCCGATCGTCGCAAGACGATCGGGTCTTGCAGGCACTGGGCAGTCGCCTATAATGATGCCTTACCGGCAAAAAGATTCACCGGGGCGGTAGCTCAGTTGGGAGAGCGCTGCGTTCGCAATGCAGAGGTCGAGGGTTCAACTCCCTTCCGCTCCACTGGTAGACACCCGCTGACTCGCCGCGCGGCGGTTCAGCGGGTGTTGTTTTTGCCCTTCCCGGGAATGGGGCAACCATTTCGTGCAAGACAAATCGAAGGATCAAATCATGGCAAAATCGAAAGTCAGGGCCAGGACGAACGCCAAGTATGGTTGGGTCCCCGATTTGCCCGACCACCGCGATCACATGTATGCCGCGCCTGCGCCGGTCGTCGCCAAATTGCCCGCGAAAGTCGATTTGCGCCCCAATTGCCCCGCCGTCGTCGACCAGGGCCAACTCGGGAGCTGCACCGCCAACGCCATCGCGAATGCCCATCGCTTCGATCAGATGAAGCAAAAGCTCGCGGGCATTTTTCTCCCCTCGCGGCTGTTCATTTATTACAACGAACGCACGATGGAAGGGACCGTAAGCAGCGACTCCGGGGCGCAGATTCGCGACGGCATCAAGAGCATCGCCCAACAGGGCGCCTGTCCCGAAACCTTGTGGCCCTACGATATCGCGAAATTCGCGAAGTCACCGTCGGCCAAATGTTTTCAGGAGGGTCTGAAGAACGTGGCGATCTCGTATCAACGCGTCATGCAATCCGCCATGCAAATGAAAGGTTGTCTCGCCGCGGGCTATCCGATCGTGGTCGGTTTCACCGTCTACGAGAGCTTCGAGTCGCCGGCGGTCGCCAAGTCGGGCAACGCGCCCATGCCGGCATCGGGCGAGAAAGTCGTCGGCGGGCATTGCGTCCTGGTTGTGGGCTACGATGACGCGACACAGCGGTTCCTGTGCATGAATTCGTGGGCGACCACCTGGGGACAAAAAGGCTTCTTCACCATCC
>DATGKC010000031.1:0-5422 GCA_035294845.1 Planctomycetaceae bacterium
CGATGTCAGCCCGCGCTCGTGTACTTTCGCCAGAATGGCGTCGAGCTGCTTTTCAGTTTGTTGCACCTGCTGCTCGAGCCGGCGCTGTTTTCTGGCGCGCTTGTTTTCAAGCCAGCGCGCCAAAAGCCCGACGCGGCGCTCGGGCTTGACCGGTTCCGATCGCTCGAGACTGGTGTAGCCCTGCGAAAAATCGTAGCCCATGAACGAATCGTCGTACGATTCCGAGGCCTGAAGCTGAAAGTGTTCGTGCACCGCCAGCAAAATAATCAGAAAGGAAATCCCCAGCAAAATCATGTGGTCGAAAATCAGCGCGCCCACGAGCCCCGATAGAATCGCAAATGCAATCGCAATGCGGATGGAGACTTCCGTCCCCATGCCGTTTCCCATCCGCGCCGTCAGCCAGCTTCGCACGATCTGACCGCCGTCCAGCGGATAGGCAGGAACCAGGTTGATGAGCAGCATGGCCCAATTCGACCAGAATGCCAGCACTTGCAAGTCGTAAACCAGATTCGTCCCAAATGACTCGATCGAGAACGGCACGACCAACGGGTTAAGCGAGCGTGGCACGGCGCCCGACATGACGGCAGCCCGGAAAAAAATCCCGACAAGCACCAGATTCACGAATGGTCCGGCAGCCGCCACGATCGCCTGCGAGCTGGGCCTGGAGGTTTCGACGAAGGCCAGGCCGCCCAGCGGCCACATCAAAATCTCGTCGCCGCTTCCTTCCGTCGCGCGTCCCGCCAGAATGTGCCCGATCTCGTGCAGCAGCACGCTGACGAACAATACGCCAAACAGCGCTCCGCCGAGCCTCATTCCGAAGCGATAGAGAAACCACGCCGCCAAAAGCGGCATGAACCAACTGATACGCAGGTGCACGCCGGCAAACGATCCGGCGCCGAACGACCAGAAGAATGGATTATGGCGGTTGTTCATGCAACGTCCCCGTCACCCACGTCTGTTCCCGGCACGCCGGCGACAAGCTGGTCGCGGTCGATCATTGGCTGCGGATCGCGAGGTCCATCGTCATTTTATCACCCCCTCGGCGCGCTCGCAATTCCTCGTCGCGCGCTTTCGCCGGCGCGAGCAAACGCTCGAAGTCGTTAAACTGTGAACTCATCTGCGGTTGGTATCTTGAACGCATTCCTTCGGAAGAATTTGAAAGACCGGCCATGACGCCATGATGCGACGTGGCTGGGCTTGGCAGCGCTTTGAAAAAAGGCGACACAATCATGCCCGCCACATCACAAGTCCTTGACGTCGGCCGCATCGACCGCATTTCGCCCACCGCCCGGCCTGCCGGCCGCCACATCGGCTACCATCAGTGGAGGAACTTGCTCTTCGTCCATTGGCGGCTGCCGGCCGACCTGGTGCGGCCCTTGCTCCCTCGTGAGCTGACGCTCGACACGTGGGAGGGGGACGCCTGGGTGGGCCTGGTCCCCTTTTACATGTTGCGCGTGCGGCCGCGGTGGTCCCCGCCGATTCCGGGAATCTCGTATTTCTGCGAGACGAATGTCCGCACTTACGTCCATTTTCAGGGGCGCGACCCGGGCGTCTGGTTTTTCAGTCTCGACGCCTCGAATTCATTGGCCGTTCGCGTCGCTCGCAGGCGCTGGCATCTTCCGTATTTTCGGGCGAAAATGCAGCACGCGCGGCGCGGCGATCAGGTCGCCTATTCCAGCCGCCGTCTATGGCCCGGCGAAGCTGGTCCAGGCTGCGAAATCAAGCTGGAAGCGGGTCCCCCGCTGGGCCAGCTCGCCTCCGGCCATCCGCTTCCTGCGGGGCAGGCTGCGCCCGGCACTTTGGAACACTTTCTCATCGAGCGCTATGTCCTGTACGCGCAACCTGCGCTCGGGAAACTGCTCATTGGCCGCGTGCATCACCGGCCTTATCCCATCCGTCAAGTCGGCGCGCTGCAACTCGACGAGACGCTGCTCTCGGCCGCGGGGATCTCGCGGCCGGCGACGCATTCGCATCTGGCCTTCAGCGACGGCGTCGATGTCGAGATATTTCCTTTGACGCCCGTGGCCGATTTGCCTTGATGATTACGCGAGAATCTCGTTCACGACCCGCGCGGGTTCGACGCCCGTCAGCCGAAAGTCTAGGCCTTGATATTTGTAAGTCAGCCTTTGGTGGTCGAGGCCCAACAAGTGCAGCATCGTCGCGTGCAAGTCGCGTACGTGCACCGGATTCTCAACGGCGCTGTAGCCGAGCTCATCGGTCGCACCGTGCGTCAATCCCCCACGGATGCCGCCGCCGGCCAGCCACATCGAAAAACCGCGAATGTGATGATCGCGACCGGGCTCTTTTCCCTTTCCCTGGAACATCGGCGTGCGGCCGAATTCGCCTCCCCAGATAATAAGCGTGTCGTCGAGCAAGCCGCGCTGTTTGAGATCGAGCACGAGGGCCGCTGACGGTCTGTCGCACAGCCCGCAGCAGATATTCATATAGTGCACGAGATCGCCGTGATGGTCCCAGTCGCGGTGGTACAACTGAATAAACCGCACGCCCCGCTCGACCAGCCGCCGCGCCAAAAGGCAATTGGAGGCGAACGTGCCGTCGGAGCCATCTTTGGCCCCGTACAGGTCGAGAACGTGTTTGGGCTCGTCCGAGAAATCCATCAATTCGGGAATGCTGGTCTGCATGCGAAAGGCGAGCTCATACTGGGCGATGCGCGTTTCGATCTCGGGATCGGCCAGCGCTTCGTATTGGCGGCGGTTGAGCTCGCCGATCGTATCGACCAGGGCCCGTTGCTGCCGCGCGCTGACTCCCGCGGGGCTGGCGACATAGGGCACCGGGTCGCCGGGAGAAAAGAACTGTACGCCCTGATGGCGCGGCGGAAGGAAGCCCGCCCCCCATTGGCGCGAGGCAATCGGCTGCGGGTTGCGGCCCCCTTCGCTCGTGAAAACGACGAAACCCGGTAGATTCAGGCACTCAGAGCCGAGCCCATACGTGATCCACGCTCCCATGCTCGGTCGGCCGGAGATCGAAGTCCCCGTGTTCATCACCGTGTGCGCCGGATCGTGATTGATCTGATCGGTCTGCATTGAACGGACGATCGCGATTTCATCGGCGATTTTTGCGGTGAAAGGAAGGATTTCCGAGATTTCCTGCCCCGATTGGCCGTGACGGGAAAATGGAAACAGCGGCCGCAGGCATTTCAATTCTTGCCCTTGAAGCTGGGCGATCGGCTGCCCGCGCGTGAATGATTCGGGCATCGCCTGGCCGTCCAGCTCGGCCAGCTTGGGCTTATGGTCGAACGTTTCGAGGTGTGAAGGTCCCCCCGACATGTAAAGAAAAATCACACGTTTGGCTTTCGGCGCTCGATGGGGAAGCGATCCGGCAGTGCGCGCGGCAGGATGAGCGTCGCCGGCCATGCCGCGCGACGCGTCTTGTTCGAGCAGCGATGCCAGCGCGATCGACCCCAGCCCGAGGCCCGTCTGTCCCAGAAACGTGCGGCGATTGAGAGCCGTCCGCGGGTCGTGGCATGATTCGGTAAACATGGTTTTCATTTGTCGTTCAACATGCGCCGGCCGTCAGGATTTCATGGCGCGCCAGCCGCGATTCGTCAAGTTTTTGTGAGTCCTGAGCGCGGCTCTACATTCTGGTGAGTGCTTCGTGAAGGTTAAAGAGAGCGCGGGCGGCCTGAGTCCATGATGCCAGCTCGATGGAATCGAGATCAGGCGGATTGGCAGCCAGGCCCACCGCCAGCAGCCTGGATGCCGACTCCGGATCAGACTTATAAAAAACGAGATTAAACCGATACAGCCGAACGATCGCCTCCACATCGGCCTTTTCGGCCTTTCGCGACAAAACGGCGCGCAGGCCCCAGGCGGCGCGCTCGTCGGGCGTGTTCCCTCCTTCGCGCATCATCCGCGCGCCCAAAACACGCGCCGCTTCGACAAATGTTGGATCATTGAGCAGTGCGAGGGCCGCCAAAGGCGTATTGCTGATGGGACGCTGCGTCGTGCACTCTTCGCGCGACGGAGCGTCCAGCGCCTTAAGCATGGGGTGCAAATATTGCCTTTGCCAGTGAGTGTAGACGCTGCGGCGGTATTGATTGTCGTCGGCATCGGGTTTGTAATCGCGCAACGGAAAATTGAGGTGCTTGTAGTAGCCGGCCGGCTGATAGGGGCGCGCGCCGGGCCCTCCCAACCGGCGGACGAGAAGCCCGCTGGCCGCCAGCGCGTTATCGCGCACCATTTCGGCCGGCAGACGATATGACGACTGCCGCGCAAAAAGCCGGTTCTGCGGATCGCGCCGACGCAGCTCGCTCGTCACGCGCGACGACTGCCGGTAGGCGCTCGAAGTGACCAGCAGGCGAACCATGTGCTTGACGTTCCAGCCCGATTCGGCGAATTCGACGGCAAGCCAGTCAAGCAGCTCCGGATGCACGGGCGGTTCGCCTTGAGCGCCGAAATCGTCAAGCGTGCCCGAAAGGCCGACTCCGAAAAACAAGTACCACAGGCGGTTCACAAACACCCGCGAAACGAGCGGATGATCGGCCGAGACGAGCCACCGCGCCAGATCGACACGGTTGGGACGGCGGCCCGCGACATCCAGCGGTTTGAGAAACGCGGGAATCGCCGGTTCCACGATTTGGCCGCTTTCATCCATCCAGTCGCCGCGGTTCAGAACGCGAATGACTCGCGGCTCGACCGCTTCGGTAATCATCGTCCGCCGCAATTGCCCATCCAGCGGCGCGATCACCTCCAGCTCCGGCTCGCGTTTGGTCGGGTTGGTATCGGTTCCCTTGAACGTCCGACTGTCGTCGACGTCGGCGAAAAATGCCGCCAGGCTGTAGAATTCGCGCTGCGTGAATGGATCGTACTTGTGGTCGTGGCATTGCGCGCAGCCCAACGTGACCCCCATCCAGACCGCCGAGAGATTCCGCACGCGATCGGCGTCGTATTTGTTCTGGTATTCTTTCTGCTGGATGCCTCCTTCGTGCGAAGTCTGCAAGAGGCGGTTGTAGCCGCTGGCGATTTTCTCTTCGGCCGTCGCCTCCGGGAGCAAGTCCCCCGCAAGCTGCAGGATCGTAAAGCGGTCGAAAGGCAGATTGTCGTTGAACGCCTTGATGACCCAGTCGCGGTAGGGCGAAATGTGGTGCTCCTGATCGCCGTGATACCCGACCGTATCGGCGTAGCGAACCAGATCAAGCCAATACATCGCCAGCCGTTCTCCGAAATGATTCGACGCCAGCAACTTTTCGACAAGCCGCTCGACGGACCGCGCATCGGCTTCGGCGGCAAAAGCCTCGACTTCGGCCGGCGTCGGCGCAATTCCCAAAAGATCGAGCGAGAGACGCCGGGCCAGAGTTACGCGATCGGCCGGCGGCGCCGGCGCCAGGCCTTCGGCTTCGAGGCGAGCCAGGATGAAGCGATCGATGTCGCCTCGCGGCCAGGCGCGATTTCGCACCTGGGGA
>DATGKC010000032.1:0-13556 GCA_035294845.1 Planctomycetaceae bacterium
AAAGGTCGAGCACTACGAGATCGCCTCATACGGGACGTTGGCCACGTTTGCCGAACTGCTGGGACATTCCGAGGCAGTCGAACTCTTGCAGCAAACTCTTGCTGAAGAGAAAGAGACCGATCAGAAGCTCACGCAACTGGCCGAATCGGAAATCAACCAGGAGGCTCACGCCCGGTAAACGAACGAGGGTCGAACGATGTTTGCAAATCTGGCCGAGGCGATCCAAATCCTTCTGGGAGGCGATTCGCCCGGGAAGCCGCTGGGCCTCGGCCAGGTCGCCGCACGGAGCTGCGTCATGTACGCAGTCGGCGTGTTTGCCGTGCGCTTGGGCAAGAGCCGGCTGTTGGGCCGCGCCACGCCGCTGGATGTGATTCTGGGATTCGTGCTGGGTTCGCTTCTCAGCCGCGGAATCAACGGGTCGGCGTCGCTTTCGGGCTGCGCGGTGGCAGCGGCGACGCTGGTCGCCGTTCATTGGGCGCTGACCGCAGTTGCCTATCGCTATCATTGGGTGGGTGACCTGGTGAAGGGGCACTGCCATCAGCTCGTCTCAAACGGCGAAATCCTGTGGCCCAACATGCGGCGATCGCACATTTCCGAGCACGACCTGCGGGAAGATATGCGACTCAAAGCCAATATTGACGACGTCCGCCAGGTACAGGTCGCATTCAAAGAACGCAGTGGAGAAATCGGAGTCGTCAAACGACAAGCCGAACCGAAAGTCATCGAGGTGGGCGTGCGTGACGGAGTGCAGACGGTGCGAATCGAGTTATCGTGAGAGATCGGTCACGAGCGCGGTAAACCGCCGCGACGTTGATCCAGCCAGTTCGTCGTTCCGCCGGTCCGCCAGACTCACTTGGAAGGCAATCTCACCAGCTTCAACCAGAAACCGTCGACCGATTTCACCGTCTCGATGAATTGATCAAGGTCGACAGGTTTCGTCAGGTAGCAATTGGCGTAACGCCCATACGCGGCCACGACGTCCGACTCGTCTTTGGACGTCGTGAGCACGACGACGGGAATCACCTTCAAATCGGCATCCGATTTGATCTCGCCCAGCACCTCGCGCCCGTCCTTTTTGGGCAGATTGAGGTCCAATAAGATCAGGTCGGGCCGCGGGGCCGAGCTGAATTCGCCCTCGTGTCGCAAGAACGCCAGAGCCTGCTCGCCGTCCTGCACCAGGTGCAGGTGATTAAAATCCCCTCCTTCGCGCAGGGCCTCGATCGTCAGCTCGGCGTCGCTGGGACTGTCTTCGACGAGCAGAATCTCCATCGGCCGGCCGATTTCCATTGCGGTCCCGCTCATCCGGCACCCTCCGGCAGCGGCAAAGTAAAGAAGAACGTGCTGCCTTCGCCCGGCGCCGACTCGACCCAGATCTGGCCGCGATGACGTTCGATGATCCTCCTGCAAATCGCCAATCCGATTCCCGTGCCGGGATATTCATTGCGCGTATGCAGCCGCTGAAAGATGAGAAAAATGCGGTCTTTATACTGCGGATGAATTCCGATGCCGTTGTCGCGAACCGAAAACAGCCAGTCCTTGTCGCGTTTTGAAGCCGAGACGTGAATTTCCGGGAGACGGTGGCTGTGATATTTGATCGCATTGCCGATCAGGTTTTGAAACACGAGCATCAGTTGCGTCGAATCGGCGACGACCGTCGGCAGCGGATCTCGCGTGACCGTCGCGCCGCTTTCGCAAATCGCCGTTTCCAGATTGACCAGGGCGCGGTCGAGCGCAGAATCTGCTTCGGTCGGCATCAGCATATTCCCTCGCCGGCCGACGCGCGAATACGCCAAGAGTCCCTCGATCAAGGCCTGCATCCGTCGGGCGCCCGCGACGGCTTGCGCGATAAATTCCCGGGCCTTGGGCTCGAGCTGCTCTTCATAGCGGCGCTGCAAAAGCTGGCAATACCCGGAAACCGCGCGGAGAGGTTCTTGCAAATCGTGTGAGGCGGCGTAGGCGAATTGCTCGAGGTCGTGGTTCGACCGTTCCAACTCGCGCTGCTGCTGCGCCACAATTTCTTCGGCGCGCTTGAACCGCGAAATGTCGCGGATCACCAGCACCGAGCTTTCGAGAGTGCCGTCATCGTGCTTCACCGGGCGGGCCGTAACGCTGATCCAAGTTCCTTCCGGAACACCCGAGTTCCGCACAAACAGCTCGCACGCGTCGACCGATTCACCCCGGCTGACCCGCGCCAACGGAAGCTGCCCCGCCGGGCAGAGAGTCACTCTGTCGGAGAGGTAAAGCCCATAGACTCGCGACCATTCTTCCGGCGCCGCGTCGCGCGGGGATATGCCTAGAATTTGACGCGCCGCACGATTCCACAACAGCACTTTGCCGTCGCTATCGGCAACGATCAGCCCCTCGGCCAAGCTGTCGATGACCGACTTCAGGATTCGTCTCTGATCCCGCAACTTTGTCCGCTGGTGCCTCAAGGCCACGGCACTGGCGGCAACCTGCGTTCTCAGTTCTGCGGACGATTCTTTGCCATTCGTCTTTTGCTGTAGCGGGGGCATGCCGTGCCTCCTCTCACTACAATTATTCGCCGCGCGCCGCCGGCAGACAAGGGGCTAACTTGGGCTACGGCGGCGCGAGGAGCCATCCCGGTCACAAATTGCCCATATGGGCGGTGGTTGGCGACCGGCGCACTTGCTGCGCGAGCCAGAAAATCGGCGGGGCCACCGGACAAATCAGCCATAACCCTTTGCGGAAATCCCAGGCCAGCACCTGTTCGGCGAACACCAGATACAGCAGCACATACACCAGCCAGCGGGTCAAGCCGCCACGTTCGGCCGGATGCTCGGCCGGCTCCGATTCTTCGCCCGGCCAACTGGTCAAATAGGTGAACTCGGCCCCGGTCAGCAAATCTTCGGCGATTTCGTCTTGAACATACTTGGCCAGATTGCTTTCACGGGGATCGACATTGACCGCGAATAATTCGCTGCGCGCGACGGGATGCGCGAAGCTCACTTCATACACGCCGCTCTCGCTGGTGTTTTCGTAGATGAACTGACTGACGGAATCGGCGTGGGCGATTCGCGCGGCGTGCGTTTGGCCGTCGGGCCGGCCGACGGCGATATCGAAGTCGACTGCGGCGGCGGGAAAGATCTCGGTGAGCGGCTCGCCGACCAGGCTCTGACGATCGGCCCAGCGGCCTGAAACCGCGAATTGCACGATTTCGTGCACCAGCGGAAGAAAACTGGGCCAGAGTGGCCAGCTTCCCCAGCGTTCGTCGACCGAGGTGGTGATGAGAATGCTTTTTCCACGCCCGAAAGACGATTCGACGATCGCCGGGTCGCCCGAATCGAACGCCAGCGCAACGTGCGAACGGCCCTCAGAGGGCACGATCGCCTTCACGTAGGCATAAGTCTGCGTGCTCTCGAGGCCCGCGTCCGGATTTCCGGAAAATGCGCCCACGATAGGATGCGCAAACTCGCCGGGGTCGAATGCGAAGACCGTCTCGGGATGATCGGCGTCGCCTTGACGATCGCCCAGTTTTGCCGGCAAGCAACCTTCTCCCTGGCGATAAAGAACAAGATTGTAGTTTTCGGCAAGCGCCCGATCGCCCAGGCACCACACGACGCCTCCCCCGCCTTTGAGATATGTTTCGACGGCTTGCGCCTCGCGATCTGTGAACATCCGCACGTTGCAGAAAAAAACACAGTCGTAAGCAGCCAGTTCGAAGCTCTGCAATTCTCCTTCATTGATCACGGTGGGCTCGATCTGGCTTCGCGCCGGCGGGCCGGCGCCGGCGCGGCCCGCGACCGGGCCGGCGCTCGCAGAACCGCCGCGCCCCGCTTCGGCAGGCGAAAGCGCCAACTCCAGATAATCGGTCGCCCGTCCCGATGATCGCGCGCTGTTGGCGCCGCTCACGCACAGCACTCGAATGCGATCTTTGACCGGAACGGCCAGCCAGCGCTGGTCGTCCAGCGGCAGAGCGTCTTTTTGCAGACGAACCAGAACGCGATGCTCGCCCCCGTAGCTGAACTGGGCGGCGAATTCTTCGACGATTTCTCCGCCGGGATTGAGGTCGACGGCCCGCTGTTCCACAAGCTTGTCGTCAACCAGAAATTCCAGCAATCGACCGGTCACTCGTTCGGGCCCGAAGTTTCGCACCGTCGCCTTGAAGCGAGCCGCTCGGGCAATCGTCACGAACGGATCGGCCCCTTCAAACGACGTGACGGCCACGTTGGCGGCGTCGTTTTGGCCCAGATCGAACAAGATGACGTTTCCCAGCTCGTCGATCTTTTTGAAGAGCCCCCGGACGAGCGCGGCCTCGTCGTTTGTCCCCGCCGACCAGCTCGTCCGCTGGAAATCGCTGATGAAATAGACCTCTTTGTGAGGCACTTCCGGCGCCAGCTTGAGCAGGTCTTCGATTTTCTTCATTGAGGCGGCAAGATCGGCGCGCCCGTGCGGAAGCTGCATCTGTTCGATTTCTTCGATGACCTTCGTCGTTTGGTACGCGGGAGTCGGCACGATCACCGCCGGCGGAATATTTGAGAGCCGCACGAGGTTGAAAACGTCGCCTTGCTGTCCCTGAGCGACGATCTCGCGGGCGGTCTGTTTGGCCCGCTCGAAAAGGCTCTCTTCGCGGGACATAAGACCCATGCTGAGCGAAGCGTCGATGACGATGATTTTGTGGCGGGGCTGCCGCGGCTGAAAAAATGCGCCCAGATTTTCGACCAGCGGTTCAGCCAGAGCGAAGGCCAGAAGCGCAAGAATTGCGGCTCGCACCGCGAGCAATATGAGTTGCTCAATTCTCAGCCGCCTCGAGTTCTTGCGGACTGCCTCCAGCAGAAACCGCATCGCCGCCCAGCTTGTCTGCCGATAATGGCGCCTCGTCAACAAATGAATGACGATGGGCGCGGCACTCAATGCGGCGCCCCAGAGGAGCAGCGGCGACTCGAAGCCGAACGCCAGGAGCGGGACGAAGCTCAGCGCTGGATCGCTCACTTTTGGCTCCTTCAGTTTTCGTCCAGCGGTTCGAGAAACCAATCGGCCTTGCTGGCGGGCCGATATTCCGGTTCAGGAATCTTCTCGCCCGTCAGCTCGATCAGTGCCCAGCGGATCGTCATGCCCAGGCGCGTCGGCGGTATGTCGGGTCCGACGTATTGGCGAATCGCCTCGGCCCGCGAAACGGCCTTCATCCGCGCCAGCGACACGGCCGACATGTACTTGACGTGGGGAACTTCGCGAATCATGCCTTCATCGGTCAAACGGTCGAGCAATTGGCCGGCCAGTTTTTCATCGGGAACTCCCTCATGCAGCCGTCCCAGCGACCAGATCGCCGCGCTGCGCGAGAACAATCCCATTTGGAAATCCTTGGGAACGTGCTGTCGCAATAGCCCCTCGGCCGGCGCATATTTCACCTTGCCGAACGCTTCCAGCAAATGCCCCGTATGGTCGTCAAGCCCGGTCGCGGTTTTCCCTTCCAAACGAAAATCCGTCCGCCGGCGGGCCACCTCGAGCAGCGCGGGCATCGTCTCGGGCACGGCCAGCGTCTTTAGACCCCACGCTGCGGCGATATTCACTTCCGGCCGGTTGAAATCGAGCAGTTCGATGAGCCTGGCCGCGGCTGGATGATGCCCCAGCGCCGCAAGCAACAGCGCCGCCTGCTCCAACCCGCGCCAACTGTTTCCAGCAAGAATTTCCATCGCCGAGCGATGCACCGGGTCGGCCAGATCGGGACGCTGCGCGATGTCGTAGAGCGACTCGCGAACCGAAGCGCGCACCGCCGGATGCGGGTCGTCGAGCAGCCGGGCAAGCGCGGCAACCCGAGCCGGGTCGGGCGCCCGGGCGAAAGCGTCTACGCCGCTCTGGCGGAGCTTGGGATCTGCGCTTTGCAGCGCTTTTTCGGCCAGTTCGAGCGCCTGGTGCGGGTCGATGGCAACCAGCCGCGCGAGCGCCAGCACCGCGACCGCCGGCTCGGCATCGGCCGCCAGCGTTTGAAGCAGACTCCGGGCGTCCGTCCCATCGTGCTTTGCCAACAATTTTGCGGCGCACAGCCGGTTGAGCAAGGCCGGAGATCGAGGTCCGGCCAGGAGCCGCCGGGCATCCGGCTCCAGGCCCTGGTCGCGCAACAGACCCGCAGCCTGGGCCGCCTCCAGGCGCGTCGCCGGCTTTTCCGCCGGACGGTGAACGAGTTCCAAGAGAAGCGGAACCGCCGATGAATCGCCGGCAACGGCTAGGCAGCGTATCGCAAGGACCAGATCTTGGCGCCCCGTCGCGGGCGCTTCCAGCCGCGTGAACCAAACCTGGCGCATCGGTTGGTAGTCCCATCGGGCCAGGGCGGGTTCGGCGATCAGCCTGAGATCGGCGCCGAATTTCGACGCGCTTTCGGCCAGTTGCGGCGCTGAATCGGCGAAATCCAGGGCCACCAGAGCGCGCGCCGCGGCTTGGCGTGCCGCCGGATGCGATGACTCGGCCGTCAGCACTTTCACCAGCCCGGGAATCGCCTCTTGCATCCCCTCGATGCCGGTGGCATGGCCGCGGGCAAACGCTTCGGCCGCCATCCGCTGCATGTCGGCCTCAGGCCGTGCCAAAGCCTGAAGCCAAAGTGGCTTAAGCTTCGTGGAAAAGACTTCACGAGCCTCGGGCACGCGAATCTCAGGATCGTGGTCCATCAGGTATTCCGGCCGGATTTCTCCGTGAACAGCACCGGCGCACCAGGCCATGACGGCCAGCGCGGTCGAAAAGGCATGAAAAAAGGATCGAGTCATCATTGCGGTTTCGAGATGCGCCAGGTCTGCGCGATCAAGACGATAAGGGCTGCGGTCGAGGCGATTCCCAGGAACCACCAGTTCCCCGGAATGAGATCATATTCCTGAAAGCCCTGCGTGCGGATCACCGACAGCGCCGCAGCCACCGGATTGACGATCAGAGCCCACTCGACCGCGCCCCGTCCGAAAGGCGCGTCGCGGCCCAGCCAGATCAAGAGCGGGCCCGCGCACACGGCAAGAAGCGCCGCATAGGCCGCGGCTGTCGCCGATGCCGTGCGGCGGAACAGGCTCCCCAGCGCCGCGCTGAGCAACATGGCAAACACCGCCGTCGCCGCCAGGCAGATCACCACTCGCTCCACCTGAAATCGCAGCTCCGATTTGATGTAGACCATCACCAGGTACCCGGGAAGGGTGGCGCAGAGAACCAACAGCAGGGTCAAAATCACGCTCAAGAGCTTGCCCCACACGATGCGCGGCACCGAGAGCGTCGTCATCTGCAACAAGGGCCAGCCACCGCTCTCGCGCTCGCCGCTGATCAGCCCGGCCGCCAGACTGGGAGTAATCAAGACAAGCAGCGCCACTTGCATGAACACCATGATGCCGCCGATCGTCTCGACGTCCCATTCCAGCGTGCCCATTGTCGTGGCATACGTGAGAGCCAACGACAACACCGCGCAAGCCGCAATCAGCCTGAGCAGCCAGCTTAAGCGTCCGAATCTCCGGCAGCGGAATTCCTTGACCATGACGGGGTTGACGAGGGGACCGATTCCGCGCGCGCGGCGCTGCGGGTCAACCAAAAACATGAGCCTGCGAAAGGCCCGCACCTTCAGGTCTTGGTCGTCGCTGATCCGACCCTGCGGGCGGGCCCGATCGAAAATTCTGTGGTTCAGCCGCAAGACCGTGCATACCGAGCATACCGCCGTGATGACGAGCGAGAGAACGGCGAATCGCCCAGGCACATTGGTGGTAGACATCAATCCCTTCCCGGCCAGATCGCCGGCTCCCAAAATCGACATGAGCGCCGAAAAGGGAGACAGGCACCGGAGCTCTTCACTCCAGTCGGCGAGGTAACCCTCTGATCCCTGAAAAAACTGGTGCGGCCCCAGCGAGATGACGCTGAGCATGAGCACGAAGGCGTACGTGATGCGAACAGCCCCATCGATCGAATTCGAAAAGGTGCTGATGCACAAACCGAGCGCGGCATATTGGAAGGCTGCCAGTGCGAGCACGGCGTAAACCCGCGGGAATTCTCCCGTCAGCGACGGCCCCCCCAAAGCGTAACAGGCCGCCGCCGCCGGCAGGCTGAGTGAGAGCAGTATCCCCGCCAGCCCCAGCACTCCCATAAGCTTGCCGACATAGATGCGCCAGGCGCCCAGCGGCGTGTTGAGCAAAAGGGCCAGCGTGCCGCGGTTTTTTTCGCGAACGATGTTCGACGCCGGGAAGACCGGCAGCACAAGCAGCAGAGTCGTGAGCAATCCATAACCAAACAGGCGAAAGACCTGTTGGGGCCTTGCGCCCGAAAGGGCCACGCGGGGTTCGGTGGGCCAGCGCACGATCACCAAAGCGGCAAAAAGAAAAATCAGGAGGCACTGAAAGACAAGCATGCGGCGCGTGCGCAGTATCGATACGAGCTCGCGATGCAGGATGGGGCTAGCCATGCCCGCCTCCCCCCGCGGCAACCGCCAATTCCGGTTTCGTCTCGCTGGGACGTGCGAACGACATGTACGCTTCTTCCAGGTCGGTGTGCTCTTCGCGGAACTGAGTGACTTGAATCCCCCCTTGCACGAGTTGCGCGAGCAGCTTTCCCAGCGCGGCTTCGGGCATTGCCGTGCGGAAGCGAACGACCTCTTCCGCCGTCGCCTCGACGATCTGCGAGCGGGCCTCGATCGCGCGCCGGATGATCTCGGCGGCAGCGGCCACCTGATCGGCGCGCGTCAAATGCACTTCCACGGTGCGCTCCTGGCTCAATTGCCGCCCGATCTGGTCGATCGTTCCGAAGGCCCGCAAGCGGCCTTGAATCAGAATGCCGACGCGGTCGCAGATCCGCGATAAATCGGGAAGGATATGGCTTGTGACCAGCAGCGTCTTGCCGAGCTGGGCCAATCGCAACAACAGCTCGCGCATTTCGATTCGCGCCTGAGGGTCGAGCCCGTTGGCCGGCTCGTCGAGGATCAGCACCTGCGGGTCGTGCAACAAGGTCCGCGCGACGCCCACGCGCTGCTGCATCCCGTGGCTCAAGCTTTCGACGAAGCGGTCTTTCATGTATGCCGTGCCGGTCGTCTCGAGGATTTCGCCGATGCGCTTGGTTCGCGCTCGGCGCGGAATTCCAAACGCCGCACCGAAAAAATCGAGATACTCCCAGACGCGCATGTTGTCGTACGACCCGAACTGGTCGGGCATATAGCCCACCAGGCCCTTGATCTTTCGAGCCTCGCGCACGCAGTCGACGCCGGCGATGCTGGCCGTGCCGCTCGTCGGACGAATCAGCCCGACGAGGATTTTGATGGCCGTCGTCTTGCCCGCCCCGTTGGGGCCGATCAGGCCCACGATCTGGCCGGCGTGCATCGTGAGCGTCAGATCATCCAGCGCGGCAATTGTTCCATAGCGTTTGGTCAGATGATCGAGAATCACCACCGGTCGTTCTGATTGCATGCCGCCTTCCCTCAATTTCTTTCTTTCCTCGCAGCGCGATGAACCAAGCCGACCAACAGGCCGGGTTTCACTTTGTTTCTTCGCCATCGGCGTCGGCCGGCTGAGCTGTGCTTGCAGTCGTTCCCATCAATTCCAGCGACAGAGACTCGATTTTCCAAATGCTTTGCTTCAATTCGGGGCTTTCTTCCGGGGGAACCGAACCGGGCGGCGCCGGCTCGCCGACGGTGAATCCGAAAACCAAGGCCCCCTCGTCATGGGTTTGGAGCATGCGGCGATCAGCCACGTCGATTGTGAGGGTCCCGACCGGGTTCTCCCATCGCTTGATGGAAACGGCCTCGCCCTTCTCCAGGCCCGAGACTTCGAATCGGCCAAGCGGGCCGATCACCTGGACGACGAGCCGGGCGTGCGTCAACGTGATCGGCAAAAGATTGGATGGAATTTGAAACCTGAGCCACAAGTTGGCAGGTCCCGCTTTCTCGTGCCATTCGTGCCGGCGGTGGTCCCACAAGGGGGAAGACGGGGTGCCGTC
Source organism: Planctomycetaceae bacterium (assembly GCA_035294845.1). Taxonomy (GTDB): domain Bacteria; phylum Planctomycetota; class Planctomycetia; order Planctomycetales; family Planctomycetaceae; genus JACQFH01. Next base: position 9,898 of record DATGKC010000032.1, read on the forward strand.
GGGCAGCGGCGTGGCGCGATAGGGCAGCAGGGGCGCCGGGATCGCGACTGGCGAACCATTCGGCGGCCGTTCGAGCACGAGCGGGATAGACAACAGCGACGCACCCCGCAGCCGTCGCTGGTCGTCAAACTGAAACCCTGAATCCCAACGGTCGGTCCACGCCAAAAGCAGCGGCGGACCAGACCATTCTCTGCGTTCGAGATCATTGAGAACATGGGCAAACGTGCGCCGCCGCCGGTCTTGCTCGTCGCTCAGCAAGTTGGACTCGAGATACTGGTCTTTGCCGAATACGTTATCGGCCCGGGCGCGAAACGTCCCGTCGGGATTCAGTGAAACGCCGATGCGGCCAAAGCGAGTGGCGATGAGCGCGTCAGAATAAGCGTCCGCCCGGCCGGCCGAGAACCGGCCCACGATGCCGCCCGAATCGAGCGTGCCCCGCGCCTCGAATCGATCAGCAATCGTTCGCGACTCGCTGAATCGGGCCGTGCGCTGCGGAGCGATCTGCGTCAGATTTTCCCATGCCCAAGTATCCAGATCGCTCCAAACCAGGCGGCGAGTCGTCCCTTCCAATCCCGACATGTCGGGCATGAGGCGCCCGCCGTCATGTCCTTGGATCGTCCAAGGTCCTAATTCGGGACTGTAAAACACAGCAGCTCCCTGCGAACGAACATCGTCAGTGCCAGGAATGGCCTGCACAAACTGCACGACGGCGGCCGTGGACTGAATCGAGTGTCGATTCAGGCCCCCGATCGCCAGCAAGACGCCCGCTGCCGCGACGGCAAGGCTCGGGCCCAGCCAACCCAAATGCTCCAGGAGTCGGGCGCGCAAAAGCCAGCATCCCAGCACGACGACCAGTGCGCCGAATCCGGTCAAGAGTCCCCCGATCAACTTGAACGAGGGAATCGAATAGCCCACGTATTCCCCCGCCTGCGGTTCCAGAGATTCGCTCACCAAGGGGGGCCGCGATACGCTCGTGTAAAATGACTTGGCCAGATCTTCCATCGGCGGCAAAGCCACGAATGGAGTGCGAAATAGCTCGACTTCCCGTCCGATTCCCTTGAGCAACTTCAAAAGCTCGATTTCGGCCTGCTGATCGTGTTTCATTTTCGGACGCAGCCATCCGTGCGGCGCCAGCGTCGTCACGAGCACGCGTCCTGCGCCGAATGATTTCCAGAACGCCGCCGGCCAGCCGTCAACGACGTATGCCAGATCAACGTCGTCTTCCGCAATCAGCACGCGCACGAGATCGACCGGCGTTTCGTAATCGGTTTCGATCGGGGGCAATCCGGCCGCCTTTGCCGACTTCATGCGGACAGTCGTCAAGCTCACGCGGTCGACCAAGTGACAGACAAACTCGTCTCCCAAGATCGTTTCCAGAACTTGCGGATCGACCCGGTCCAGCAGGACCCACAATTGCCCGCCCGCGTACGTCCAGCGTCGAACGGCAGCCAATCCCGCCGGGTCGTTGAGCACGCGGTTGTCGCAAATCACAAGTTGATCCACCGCTTGCAGGCTGAACTCGTCGGGAGCGAAGAAGCGATCTCCGTAATTGGTCACTTTCTGCGTTAACTTCTGGCTCGAACGTCCGGCGACCACCAGGTCATACGCTGCGCTGGCGTCTTCGCCCGGCTTGGCGCCCTCCGCCGCGATCAGGCCTGTGATCGGAAAATCGAGCTGAATCGGCGCAGTTCCCGAGTGCAACTTTGAGCCGGCCGCCTCGCGCCCCAACACTTCTTCGGCGCGCGTCGGATCGAGAACGAGCGAGTGAAACGAATAGTTGCCGCGAGCGCCGGCCGCCGGCTTCGGAGGAAGCACCGGAAACCACGTCGTCAGCTTCGAGCGCGCCGGCAGCCACAGTCGCCGGCCGTATTGCAGCGTCGGAGTCTCGTCGAAGTAGGTGGTGGTGAGCAGCTCGCGCGGCTCATCGGCCGGATTTGAAACCTCGAGATCGAGAACGCTCCATTTTTCCGGGACAAAGGTGTATAGGCCGCCGGTCGCGGCGCGGACCGCCGAATAACGAACTTGCGGGCCGGCGCCCTTTTCATCGCCGAAAAGCGAACAAGCCAACCCTTGCCAGAATGCCAAACCGAGCCAGAGTTGCAGGCTCAAGCGTCCGCAACGAACGAGACACATAATCCAACCCGGCGGCGACGATGAATCGGCAAAAAGTGATGCAAAAACTTGAGTTTATCGCGAGAAGGCCCTCGTATCCACCATACGTGCAATTCGAGGTATTCGATGGGTGTCGATCGTTATTCGGACGGTTCAATGATCGCCGAATCGCCGACTGCGATCGCGCCGCCGCTCACCACGCGCACCATGACCCCCAATCGGCCGCGAACGAGCTTCTTGTGCTTTCCCTGAATGTGCTCGAACCGATCGCAACCGGTACGAGGGAGGACGACCTCGACAACGGCCGCGTTCCCGAGTCGTATGCGGGTTCCTGGCGGCAAGGTATCGACGTCGAGTCCGTCGAGCGTGATTTGCTCTCCCAACGCGCCCGGCTCAGTCATGAAGCCCTCGTCGCGCAGCCGGTCAAGCGTCAAAGCCGACATGATATTGATCTGTCGATCGCCTCCTTTGCTCTTGCGATCCGTTTCGATGCCGCGGCCGGCAATCAACACGGCATTTTCAGCGGGAACCCGGTGGTAATGGTCTTCGGGCCGGGGTTTGTCGGTCGGTGGCGAAAAGGCGATGCTGACGATGCGCGACATGGGATCAATCGTATTCAGCGCCGGCAGTGGCAGCAATCGACCGTTCCGCGTAGAATCCTTCCCGGCGCCAAGGGCCTGCCTCGCAGCCGGCAATAGGCAATGTCTTGTTGCGGCCGGCGCCCCCCGCCGTTTTGAATTCTTCGACTCAAACCCGCGATACGCTTGCCGTCGTTCTGCCCCGGAGCCGCGATTTGCTCAACATCAATTCCGTCGCCATTGAAGATACGTTTGCCGAAGCTTTTCCCATGACGGTTGCTCGGTTGATCGTGACGGCCGAATCGCCCGAGTGGGCCCAGACCGCCGCGCAGGAAGCGACCGGCTATGCGGCTTCGGTGATCGGCTGCGACGCCGAGGCGGGAATCGAGCGCGCGCTCTCGTCCGAAGAGACTCCCGATGGAAGGCCGGGCGTCAGCCTTTTAATGTTCGCTTTCAATCGCGACGCACTGGAAAAGGCGGCCGTCAATCGCGTCGGCCAGTGCATCCTGACATGTGCCACGACAGCCTGCTACAACGGTCTTCCCACAGATCCCGGCAAGACGATTCGCATTGGCGGCAACTTGCGCTTTTTCGGCGACGGGCATCAGATCAGTAAGAAGCTCGACGGCAAACGCTACTGGCGGCTGCCGGTGATGGATGGCGAGTTCGTCTGCGAAGACCGGTTCGGTACGATTAAGGGAGTTGCCGGCGGTAACTTCTTGATCTTGGGCGAAACTCAAGCCGCGGCCCTGGCGGCCGCCGAGGCCGCCGTCGCCGCAATTCGAAGTGTGCCGGGCGTCATTCTGCCATTCCCCGGCGGAGTCGTTCGCAGCGGCAGCAAGGTCGGCAGCAAGTACAAGAAACTGCGGGCGAGCACGAATGATGCCTACTGTCCCACGCTCCGCGGCTCGGTGAAATCCGCTCTGCCGGATGGCGTAAATGCAGCTTACGAGATTGTCATTGATGGCC
>DATGKC010000033.1:0-9634 GCA_035294845.1 Planctomycetaceae bacterium
TTGAGCAGCATTCCTTTGCGCCGCGTGACGGCCGACCACATGGCATCGAGCGTCCCCCGCTGCATGCGATTTTTATGCAGCGGCAATTCCAAGTGGTCGGCAAGTCCCAGCCGCCGATAGATCGCCAGTCGCGTGCCGGCAATGTGGTTGAGGGCATCGGCGCAACTGTCGGCGATCGTTTTCCATGCCTTGTCGGCGGCATAGAAGTTGTTTTGCCGAACCGTGCGCTCGGGTGAATCAAAGCGGACTTGCCCGGGAGACTTCTCGACGACTTCGCCCATTTCCATGACTTTGATCCGCAGCTCGCCCGAGAGGCGATCATACAGCCGCCCCCAGGCGTGAATACCGTCGACTGCGAGATCGGCGGCCAACAGCTCTTCCCCACGAGGCAGCCTCAACCTCGCGTTTTTCCGGCGCTCCGCGAGAAAGAAAGCATTGCGTTTGAGCACCGGGTGCGCTGCCAGGAATTGTTCGAAATCGGAATCGGCGACCTGGCGCAAGGCAAATTCGACGCTCAACGAAATCTGTTCTCGCAGCGGATCAAGGGCCGAAAGGCTTGCTTCAAACTGCCGGAACAACTTATTGGCCGCGTCCGCCGCGGCATGACATCCGATGAAGGCGTACAAATCGGTCGCCAGCATTTCCAGCCGCTCGAATTCGCACAAGAATGCGCCCCATGCCTCGGCGTCAACGGAGCTTCGGCTGATGGGAGGCAAATTGTCAGACCGCGCCGCCAGCGTTGCGAGGTCTCGGCGATAGGCGTCGATGAGCTTGGGAAAAACTTCGCCGGCCGGCGGCGGCATGAGCGAGTCAAGGTCCCAATTCTGACTGAAATTCGAAGCGGCGTTGGCGGGCACGTAGAAGTCCTTTTCGGAATCGAGGCGGCGTATCAGGATGCTATGGCTGAATGCATCGTCAATGGATCACTTCCCGTTCGGCGATGATACAGCATCGGCGTGTCGCAGTGCAGCTTCCGACACGACTGTGCAGTCGGCCAAACGGCAAACGTCCGAATTCACTTCGTGCGTCGCGGCGGACGAAAATTGTAAAGTAAGCGAACAGCGAACAAAAACCGGATTTCGCGGCTACACCAAGCGTGACAAAGTAGTCATCTCGTTCCGCGTGATGAGTCTCGGCGCCCAACGCGCGCAATTCGCAATCAAGCCATTCCTGGTTCCGCTTTTCCAACCGTTGCGCGGCTTGCCCCACAGAGCGGACGTCAGGTTGAGCGGCTTTCCTGGAATAGCGAAGTTGCCGCGAGGGCACCGCCGTTCGTTCTTCGGCGACCTATTCCACTTCGCGATTCATTCCGAGGCAGCCGGCGCTGAAAGCGCTCGGGCGGGGAACAGATGCTTGAAGAGCAGCCCCAGAATTCCTCGCATGAAGAAACCAGCGCCCTTGATGAAAAAATAGCGAGGCGTCTGGCGGCAGCCCAACTTCTGTTTTTTGACCTGGTCGGCGGTCTGCCCGAACTCCATTCCAGAGACGCCGCGACAAAGGCCCCCAGAGAAACTTGCGTACAGCATGTTGAAGTACAGGTCGTACTTGACGTTGGCGTCGTAGTCGATGCCCATGTAAAGGCCGTAAAACGTCGACTTCGAAAACAGGCTCACGGCGAACGCCAGGACTTTCTCTTGCTGCATTGCGAATTGGAAGAGGCAGTTCTCAGGCAACCGGCGCGCCAGGTCGCGGAAAAATGAAGCCGGCAACCGCTCCAAAATCGTTTCTGATTTGTCGATCACGTTTTGATAGAGGCGATGCACGTCATCGGTGAAAATCCGATCCACAAGCTGGCTGTCCGAAGTGGTCAAAATGTTGACGTCGCCCGACGCCATCTTTTTCTGCGAATTGCGGATGTTCAATCGCTTCTTGTGATTGAGGCCGGCCAGATAATCGCCGAAGGAGCCGTGCTGCGAGTCGGTCTGGCTTACCGGCAAACTGTCGGCCCGGCGGTAGCCCAGAAGGCCCAGCGGCTCCAGAGCCGGCAGTTCTTCCGGACCGAATTCTTTCAAAACGATGCACAATGCTCGCTCGTCCCGCGCAATTGTTGCGATGAGCGCATCGAGCACGCCCAGCACCGCGCGGCGGTCAATTCCGGGAACGAATCGTAAATGACTCTGGCCGGCCGAAAGCGGCATACCGCAGAACAGAATCCTGGGATGCGTCAGCGCGGGGATGACCTTGCCCAGCCCGGCAAGCAGCCGGCGGAGCCGGCGGTCTTCCGTCAAAACGGCGGCATCGACCGAGCAGGCGCACAGGCAAGCGGCGGCCGCCGGTTGCCCGAGCGCATCGCGAATGAGGACGTAATGAAAATGAGCTTCGCCGGCCAGCGCGCCTTCGATGACGCGGAGCAGTCGCAGGTCCATGAACAGATCGCTCGCGCCCCGCACTTGCTCCCACGCGGATACGTCGATCTCATCGACCGCATGAAACACCTGGGCGGTGTATGCGGCAGGAGGGGCGTCGCTATGGAACCGCTCGCGATGAGCGGGGCGACGATCCGGGAGCTCGCAAGTCGACACGCCGTTCTCCGCGGATTGAGCCCGATCGCCCGATGAGGTTTGCTCCATGATCACACCTGCGCCAGCGTGGCCCGAGCCGCCCGCTTTCTCATGCGACCGAGCAAAATACGAGCGACCTTTCCGTAATCAAGCCGCAGTGCGCCGAAGGCCCCGAGCATTGCGACGATCGACCCGAGCGATACGTCGGGCAGCGCGCACATGTAGCGATCTTCGAATCGCGGGCGAAAGCGGGTCTTGAAATGGCGCATTCCGGCGATGTCGAACACCCAATTGAAGCCATGCTCCATCAGTTGCAGGCCATAACGCAAGAGCACGCTGTCGCCGGTGGTCGGCGTTTTGCACCCCTGCGCGGGAATCAGACATAACGAGAGGTTCTCGACTCCTTCGCTTTGCAACTGTTTGAGAATGTGATGGATCAGAAAAGGGACGGTGCCGCGAACGGAGTCGAGACGATGGCGGTATATCTCGGCAGCCCAGCAGTTTCCATTCAACATGGGATTGCAAACGACAAACCCCTCGATGCGGCCGGCGCCCTCTTCGCTGCGGGCAATGAACAGTCGCCGCAGTCCCAAAGGATGTTCGGCAAGGCTGCCATCGTAGAATTCCATTTCACCGGATTGAGGCTTCGTGGCCAGAGACTGTTGGGCGACCTCCAGCACTTCGGTGAAAGTGCGCGACCACTCTGGCTCGGACATTCCGTCGGGGTGAACTTCAAACGCCTGCACGCCTTGCCGCAGACAAAAGTTTGTCTGCCTGCGGACCCATTCGTATGCTTTGCCGCTCCAAGTGCAGCCTTCGAGGTCGACGATCGGCTCTTCACCCCACTTGGTGACCTGGAACCCGAACGACCGAAACAGGGGCAAATCGTGGTCGCAGATATTGTGAAAGACGATGCGCAAACCGGTGTGCGAGGCGAAGTCGACGAACTCGTGCAAGAGTTGCCGCTTGTGTTCGGCAGCGGCCAAAAGGCCCCCTCCCACCAGGGCATGGCGTCCCTGGAGGCGGTAGGAGACGAGTCCCTGTTGCGCGCTCGACCAGAAGAGCGTTCTCGCCGGGTCGGTCGCCAGGTACGAGTCGTAAGATTCGCCATAGCGGTAGGCGAATTCTTGAACCAGGGCCTGCGAGCCGTCATGCAAACCGGCCACCGGCGCCGAGGGATGTACGGCGATCGCATTCGACGACGCCAGTGCTCCCGGCGCGAATTCCGGTTCCCGCATGAGTTGGTCGCTGATCCTTTGAATGATGGATTGGCCAAATGGCCGCTCGCACCAATGCAAAGAGTATTCCGCGGCTCAAAAGCGGGAAAATTGGGCCGCATGCGCGCTCTGTTGCAAACCAATCTGAACGTGGCTGTCAACTGAAGCGCTCACGATCATGAACGCTTACGTGCCGAATGCCGCTTACGCGACATCGCGATGATCGCCTGCAAAACCTTGTTCTGCAGCGACGAACTGTCTGACCGCGGCGACTGCGGCCGGAGCCAGCTCCAGGCGCGGCTTGACGCTTGCGCCGCGCTTGCGTCGACAGCCATTCAAGGCTTCGCCCAGCCAGGTATAGCGCACGAAGGCGTGATACGTCATCAGCGATAAGCCCACGGCAATCGTCGCCGATAACACGAACTTGGCCGGCGTCAGAATCGGCAGCCTTGCGATCGAGATATGCGCCAATGCCACGAAGGGAAGATGAATCAAGTAGATCCAGTAAGAAGAGTCCGCCAGGTAGCGCGTGGCTGAATTGCACCCGCGTTTCGCGGCCAGAAAGATTCCGAACAATCCGAACGCAGTCAACCACGCGAATGCGGCCAAGAGCGCCGCCATCAGCGCCCGCCACGCGCCCGTCAGTTCAGCGCTTCGATGCTGATGAATCAAAGGAAGCGCCAGCGCGAAGACGGCGATGGCAGCCGTCAGAAATTGCTTGCCGTATCGGGCTTGCATGCGCACGCAACGATGTTGCCGATAGACCAAAACGCCTGTGAAGTAGTAAATCGAATAATACAAGAGCTTCGAAGCGACGGGCAAAAATGTCTGGTAGAACCCGACCACAATGCGCGGGTCCCAAAACAGAATCAGTGCGCAGGGAATGGCGGGCAGCAGCGGTTTCCAGGCCGAGAGCATGAGCCGCTTGAGTCTCCACCCGATGCGCGACGAGCAGATTTGAGCCGCCGCGTCGAACGCACTGAATCTCCTCCGCAAGTAGCTGCCGCCGCACAAAACGAGGCAATAAATGTAAAGGTATTGCAGGAACCACAAGTGGGCGGTCCCATAAAGCTCGGCTTTCAATTCGCGGGGGAACCCCGGCATCAGGATGCTCCGCGGCACGAAAACTCCCTCTGCAACCCAGCCTAAGGCCCACAGGTAGATGCACGGCGGCAAGATGACGACGCAGGCCGCCAGCAAAGGCCAGAGAATTCTTTTCGTGCGATGACTCAGAAAAGCCTGCGGACCCGATGCCGCCAACAAGCCGGCCGAAAAGAACCCGGCCAATAAGAAAAACAGGGGCATGATGAATCCTTCGATCCACCACGCCAGGGCATCGACCAGAGGGCAAGGGCAGCCGTCTGTCACCGGCCACACCAGGTGCGACAGGGGTTGCCGCATATAGGGAATGCCGGCGTGCAGCAATACGACGGCCACGGCAGCCAGGCCCCGCAGCGTATCCAAACCCGTTAAACGCACGGCGCCGGTGATGTTCCGGGGGCCAAGCGCCGCAGGACGATCGGATTGCACTTTCGCGGCCCCCCGACAACCTCCTGGACGAGCTGTTATTGCCAACCGGGATCGAAGAAAACGAGCAGCGGAAAGCAGGAGAGGATGCGTTGTCCGGGTATTTATCGGCAATCACATGGTTTGCGCTAAACGATTGCCTCCGAATGCGGGGCACTTGCCCGATTTTCAGGGCAATTTATTCCTGTGATGGCGGTAGTTCCGCCGCGCGCAGATTTTTGAATGAAAGATCAGTCGTCGGATCGTGGCCCTGCAGGCTGAAATGCCCGGGCTTGGTGCGCAGCCCTTCGCGTGGGTTGTCGCTGGGGGGCCGCGTGTCGGTCCAATCCGTCGTCTGTTCACCGTCGACCCAAACGCTGATGTGCGGCCCTGCGGCGGCGATCGCCATCGTGAACCATTCGAAGTCGTTGGACACGACGCGTCGGGCCTTCACGCGCCGATGAATTGCGCCGGTGCCGAAATCGACAGGCTTCGTGCGATCGTTCTGCTCGAAGGCGTTGTGGATCTGCGCTTCATAGCCGTTGGACGGTTCTTGCTCGGTGCCGGGCATCGCTCGAAAGAAGATGCCGCTATTGAGGTGCTTGCCGTTGGTGCGAATTTGGGCCTCGAGGATGAAATCGCCCCAGGTGGATTCGGTTTCAAGGAATCCGCGGCCGTTGCGCACGCGCAGGGCGCCGTCGGTGGCCGTGAAGTCACTTTTGCTCCCAGGCACGATTCTCCAACCGTCGAGGTCTTTGCCGTCAAACAGCGACTTGGTGGACAGCGGCCGAAGGTAGACATCGCGATATTCGGCCTTGCCGACATTTTTCTGCAAGCCGATGAAGCCGCGTCGCCGCGTGGCCGGGCGCACGTCGGTGTATGACAAAATGGGCTTTCCATCGAGTCGCACGTCGATCCGGTTCCCCAGCGCTGTGACCACATAAGTCATCCATTTTTCTTCGCCAGATACCGGACGATCGGGCTTTTTCAGGCCCACGAGGCTTCCCGTGGGAAAAGCGGGGTGCGAATCGCACATATTCAGCTCATAGCAATCCTGCGTCGGATCTTGCGGGCTGAACGCCGATCGAAGAAAGATGCCGCTGTTCCCTCCTTTTTCAAGACGAAACGAGCAACGCAGCTCGTAATCGGCAAACTCGGCGGTGGTGACGAGCAATCCCGGCTGTCCCTTGTCGGCATGAATCACGCCGTCGCTGATCTGCCAATTGACGTCGTTGTTCGCCTTCCAGCCGAAAAACGTCTCGCCGTCGAACAGCTTGATCCACCCGGCGTCGATCTCGTCGTGGGTAAGTCGATTATGCGGCGCCGTTTGACTCGGATGATCTGCCGGACCGACGCGTGGCCCGGCGCTCGTTGCGGTTCGTCCATTCCATGAGACAAGCAAAAGGCATCCCAAAAACTCCGCCATCGCGAAAAGGGCAAATGATCGGCGCATGTTCGGGCCTCGCCTCAATCCAGTATTCCGGAGCGGCAATGGCTGCGACTCCTGATTACGGTTCCGTGTTATGGATCTTTCGACGGCCCGCGCGATCTCGACGAGCTTCCGGAATCTTCTTGACCTCGCAGCACGTTGCGGTAATCCAGCGGCGGCTTTTGGCCGGGCTGCATCAGCGACTCGTATTTTCTGTCGCCCAGCCGGCGCTGGAGCTCGGCCTTGGCCGCGACCAGCGTCTGCGGAGAATGATAGAGGTCCCAGGCCGAAGCGGCAAGCACGCGCGCGGCCAGATTCATTCCCTTTCTTCCAATCGATGTGCCGCCGGCGGCGCACGCCTGCCAGCTATGTCCTGGGGTGCCGGGAATCCAACAGACCGTGCCGAAACCGGTCGAGGGAATGACCCACGACACGTCTCCCACGTCGGTCGATCCGCGCCCCACGAGCCCGCTTTGGTCGATGACGTCGCCGATGGATTCGAGCGGTTTGGGCTCTTCGAGCGTTTGCTGCACTTTGAGGGCGAATTGCCGCTCTTCAGCCGTCCAGTGCAAATTGTTGAGCTCGCGCAGGTTCGCCAGGGCCACGTGGGCCAACGCCGAGTTGGGCATCAGCTCCAGCGTGCCTCCGTGGTAATCGACTTCGAGCTTCGTTTCTGTGGCGAGCGCTCCCGCCTGGGCGCACAGTTCGAGGCGGCGATAAACGCTGCGCGCGACCGATGATTCCGGGTGGCGGACGTAATAATACACTTCGGCAAATTCGGGAACGATGTTCGGTGCATCTCCGCCCGACGTGATGACGTGATGGATGCGCGTGAAATCGGGGGTATGTTCGCGCAATAATTCGGCCGCGTGATTGGTGAGCTCGACGGCATCGAGCGCCGATCGACCCTGATGCGGTGCGCCGGCGGCATGCGCCGCCTTCCCGCGAAATCGGAATTTCGCCGAAATGCGCGCCATCGAGGTGATGTCGCCGGCCGCATTGCGGCTACCCGGATGCCAGTGCAAAACGGCGTCGCAGTCGTCGAACAGGCCGGCCTGGACCATAAAGACCTTTGCGGCGCCCCCTTCTTCGGCGGGACACCCATAGTAGCGCACAGTCCCCTTGATTCGGCCGGAACGAATTTGCTCGGCAATGGCAATGGCCGCCGATGCCGAGGCCACCCCGAACAAGTGGTGCCCGCAGGCGTGCCCGGCCGCTCCTTTTTCGCTCGGCTGACGGTAGGGAACGGCCTGCTGCGAGAGACCCGGGAGCGCATCGAACTCCCCCAGCAGGGCGATGACCGGGCGTTCGTCTCCAAACTCGGCGATAAACGCCGTGGGGATTCCGGCCGCGTTACGTCGTACTGTGAATCCGGCTTCTTCGAGCATGCCGGCGAGCAACGCAGACGATCTCGTTTCCTGGTAGCCGGGTTCGGCCCAATTCCAGATTTTGAGGGCCGCCTCCCACGATGCATCTTCGCGCTTGCGAATCGACTCTTCGAGAGCGGTTTTCTGCGCGCGGCAGACTTGAGGCAATAGGCCCAAAAGCATGGCCAGACACCATGCCGCCCGTCCAAAAGGACGCATGACCCACCCGTCTTTTCGAAGTCCGGAGGTCACGTCCACGACGCTCCGGGCTTTGGCCTCAGGGCAAAAAAATCCGCCGGCGATTCCGACCAGCCAAACAGAAACGCACAGGCAGAAACCCAAAAGACCATTATGTGGAAGCCAGGCCGCCGATGCAAACCCGTGCGGATGGTGGTCGCGTCTATGATGACAAAGACACAAGTACCGCAGCAGCGGAGGCACTAAAAAAAATCGCCGAGACGGATATTCCGGGGTCGAATGCGCACAGCAAGTGAAAGGCGAACTGACGCAGTGAAGAATGGGGCCAGCCAGAATTGGCTCTGCCGCAATTGGATAACGTGTCCGCCGGATTGCGCTCGGCATCAGTTGAGGCGCCGCGCGGCCGCGTGGTACGATCAGACACATGCACTGCTGTCGATACTTACCGCACCCCTGCACGCGCCGCGAGATGCTTGCCCGGTGTGCCAACGGATTTGGCGGCGTGGCCCTCGCGGCTCTTTTAAGCGGCCGCGCTTTTGGCGAATTGCCGACGCATGCGCCAGACCGCACGGGCGATCCTCTGGCGCCCCGTCGAGCGCACCACGCGGCCAAGGCAAAAAACGTCATCTTTCTCTTCATGGACGGCGGTCCCTCGCAGGTCGATACGTTCGATCCTAAGCCGCGGCTTGATCGCGAGCACGGCCAGAAGATCAAAATGAAGGTTCCGCCCACGCAGTTTGACGACGTGGGGAACGTCCTCAAGTCGCCGTGGAAATTCCGGCAGTATGGCCAGAGCGGAATTCCGGTGAGCGAGCTATTTCCGCACGTCGCCGAGTGCGTCGATGACCTGGCCATCGTTCGCTCGATGACGTCGGAATTTTCGGAACACACGAATGCCAATTATTTCATTCATTCGGGGTCGGGAATTCAGGGACGGCCCAGCGCGGGCGCCTGGGTGACGTACGGACTGGGAAGCGAATGCTGCAATCTGCCGGGATTCGTCGTGCTGAGCAGCGGCATGATTCCCCCCGGAGGACTTGATTGCTTCAACAGTGGATTCTTGCCCGCTTCGTTCCAGGGTTCGCTGTTCGGAGGAGGCGAAGCCCCCGTGGCCGACATCGGCCGGACCGAGCCGACCGAGCGTCTGCAACAGAATAAGCTCGCACTCTTGCGCAAGCTCGACGCCGGCGTTTTGGGCCGCATCGGCAAGGTCGATACGCTGGAATCTGCCATCGGGAACTATGAGCTGGCATTCCGCATGCAAAGCGCCGTGCCGGAGCTGGTGAGCCTGACGGGAGAAACGAAGGCGACGATCGAGATGTACGGCCTCGGCGAGGCGGCGACCGAGACCTTCGGGCGGCAATGCCTGGTCGCGCGGCGGATGGTCGAGCGGGGCGTGCGATTCGTCGAATTGTT
>DATGKC010000034.1:0-3869 GCA_035294845.1 Planctomycetaceae bacterium
TGTCTTTGCGATGCGAATGTCATGTTCGAGCCGCAAGCCCTGCGCCTGCTCGTCGCGCAGCTTGCCGATGCGGGCGTAGGAGCCGTGACGGGCGACGTGCGGCTGGCCAGTCACGACTCGAACTTCGGGACGGGTGAGAGCGTTTACTATCGCATCGAGCGGGCGATTCAAACCTGCGAGTCACGCATCGGAACGACGGTCTGCGTCGACGGGGGAATGTACGTCGTGCGCCGCGAGTTGTACGGGCAACTTCCGGTCGACACGATCCTCGACGACTTCGTCACCTCAATGAATGTCCTGCGGCGGCGGAAATCTGTCGTGTTCGAGCCACGAGCGGTGGCTCACGAGAACGGGCTACCGTTGGCGCGTCAGGAATTCTGGCGGCGAGTGCGCGTGTCCGCCGGCGCGGTGCAAGCGGTCAAACGGGGCAACTTTCCGCCCTGCTGGCGCGTCGTCGAGTTCTGGCAGTTTGTTTCGCACAAACTCTTGCGTTGGGCCGGTCCCGCTTGGCTGGCGTTGCTCCTCGTGTCGAGCTCCCGGCTTTGGGACCAGGGAGCAGTGTTTCAATCGGCTCTCGTCGGCCAGGCGTTGCTTTATCTTCTGGCCGCCGCAGCGACCGTTTCTGTGCGGTTTCGAGCCACCAGTCTGGGGGGACCGCCATTTTATTTCGTGATGAGCCATGTCGCGATGGTGATCGGCACTCTCAAGGGACTTTTCAATCTTCAGGGGGCAGCGTGGAATCGAACCGAGCGTTCCCACCTCGAGATTCGCACGCAAGCCACGACGGGAGCGACATGAACGCGACCATGCCTCAGTGCGCATCGACCGCGTCACTTGCGTCGACGGAAGCTCGCCCGAATGCGCACGTCATCGAATCGCCTCTGCCTGAGAAATGGAATCGGTACCTGGACGGGTGCGCGCACGGTTCCGTGCTGCACCGGGCGGAATGGGAGCAGGTGTTTGCCGTCTACGGTCTGCCCATGCTGCGGCTGGCGGCCGAGCGCGACGGAAAAATCGTCGGCATTCTTCCCTTGGTCTGGCAAAAGAGCCTGGTATTCGGCAATCAGTTGGTCTCTCTTCCCTGGTTCGACGCGGTCAGCGTGCTGGCCGACGACGCCGATGCCCGCGAACAATTGATCCTTTCGGCGCAGGCTGCGGCGCGCGCTCGTGGAAATGCAATTTTGCAATTGAGACAGGCCGAACCGCTGGATCCGCCCTATCCCGTGCGCAACGACAAAGTGTTAATGCGGCTGGCCCTGGAGTCCGATCCGGAAATTCTCTGGAAGCGGCTATCGGCCAAAGTGCGGAACCAGGTTCGCAAAGGGCAAAAGTCGGACCTCGAATCCGTGCGCGGTGGCCGTGAATTGGCGGGCGAGTTTTTCAACGTCTATTCGGCGAACATGCGAGACCTCGGCAGCCCGTCTCACAAGCGCAAGTTTTTCGAACGCGTGCTCGATCAATTCGGAAATCTTTGCACGATTCACCTTGCCAGATTCCGGGGGCGCGCTGTCGGAGCGGGTTTCACGATCGCGAACGGTCGGCGGCTCGAAATCCCGTGGGCATCTTCGTTGCGCGAGTTCAACGGAATGTGCGTCAATCACGTGATGTATTGGGAAATTCTCGCCGATGCCTGCCGAAATGGTTTTGCCTGGTTCCATTTCGGACGCAGCTCGCGCGATTCCGGCACCTATCATTTCAAGAAGCAGTGGGGAGCCGAAGAGGTCCCTCTGTTCTGGTACTATCTGGCAGAGACTCGAAATGCCGAACATCTCGTCGCCTCGCCGCAAGACTCGTTCGGCTGGGCGCAGCGCGTATGGCGGCGTTTGCCGCTTTGGCTGGCCCGCAGGCTTGGTCCCCGAATTATCGCCAAGGTGCCCTGACGGCACTGGCCGTTGCTTGTGTCACTCGCCCTGAAGCGGCTTCGTCTGCGGCCGCCGGAATCATAGGATCGAAAGGAACCAATTGACGTGAAACGCATCGCCGTGTTCGGAATGGGTTACGTCGGCTGCGTCACAGCCGCCTGTTTGAGCCGAGACGGTCATTCGGTGATCGGAGTCGATATTGATTCCGCGAAAATCGCGTCGCTGAAGGCGGGTGTGCCGCCAGTCGCCGAACCCGGATTGCCCGAACTGATTGCAGAGCAGGTTTCCGCGGGGCGGCTGACGGCTACTTCCGACGTGAAACACGCCATTCGCGAGACCGAAATGGCGCTGATCGCCGTGGGGACCCCCTCGGCGGCTGACGGCAGCGTCGAAACCGGCGCCCTGGAGCGCGTCGTCGAAAGCGTGGGGCGTGCGCTGCGCGGCGGCGATCGGCCCTACCAGGTGGTCGTCCGCTCGACGCTGCTGCCGGGGATTCTCGAAACGCGCCTTGCCCCGCTATTGGCGGAAGCCGCAGGCTGCGAATTGGGAGCTTTCATCACGCTATGCAACCATCCCGAATTCCTGCGGGAAACGACGGCGATTCGCGATTACGATCGCCCGCCGTTCATCATCGTCGGCGCCGATGAGCCCTCTGGGGCGCAGCCGGTCTTCGAGTTATACGACAGAATTGAGGCCGAACGGTTAGCGGTCGACACGCGCACGGCCGCGCTCGTTAAATACGCCTGCAACGCCTTCCATGCCCTGAAGGTGGGGTTTGCCAATGAAATCGGGACGCTCGCCCGCGAATTCGGCGCCGACGGGCAAGAGGTCATGCGGCTGTTGTGCAAAGACACTCGTCTCAATATTTCGCCCGCCTATTTGCGCCCCGGATTCGCGTTCGGCGGCTCGTGCCTCCCCAAGGACGTGCGCGCGCTGGCGCGCTTCGCGCAAAAGCAGGCGATCGACACGGCTCTGCTCAATGCCATTATCCCGTCGAATGAGGCCCACATCCAGCGGGCCCTCAAGAGGGTTCGTGAAGCCAATTGCCGCCGCCTGGGGCTCGTGGGATTATCGTTCAAGGCCGGCACCGATGATCTCCGCGAGAGCCCGCAGGTGATCCTCGCAGAAAGCCTGCTGGGACGCGGTTACGACCTTAAGATTTATGATCCAGGCGTGCATCTGACGCGGCTGATCGGGAGGAACCTGGCGTATGTCGACGTGCATCTGCCGCACCTCGCGGCGTTGCTCGTCCACGAGCCCGCTGACTTGTTCCATCACGCCGAACTGTTGATTCTCGGAACGGACGTGGCCAACGAAGTCAATTGGCAAACTCTATTTGGAGGCGAAACGATCGATCTTCGTAAAGACCTCGTCGTCGCCGGCGCCCCGGTTCCGGTCGTCTCATGACTGCCACGCTAATCGTCACCATTGATACGGAAGAAGAAGGGCTGTGGGGGGGCCGTTATCGGCGGCACGGGAACATCGTCGAGAACATCCAGCACCTTCCGCGTTTTCAGTCGCTGTGCGACGAATTCGGAGTTTTGCCCACGTACCTGATCGACGCTCCCGTCGTCGATGACGATCGATCGGCCGAAATTTTGCGCGGCATCCGGGCCGATGAACGTTGCGAAGTCGGAACGCATATCCATCCCTGGTGCAATCCCCCCTTCGACGAAGAGATTAACCCGCGAAACTCATATTTTTGCAATTTGCCAGAAGACCTGCAGCGCGCCAAATTATCCTGGTTGACCGACAGAATTGAAGATCGCATCGGCCTGAAGCCCACGTCATTTCGAGCGGGCCGCTACGGCCTCGACATCGTGGGGGCTCGGCTGCTTGTCGAGCACGGCTATCTCGTGGATTCGAGC
The DNA here is from genome assembly GCA_035294845.1 of Planctomycetaceae bacterium. GTDB lineage: Bacteria > Planctomycetota > Planctomycetia > Planctomycetales > Planctomycetaceae > JACQFH01. The sequence goes on from DATGKC010000034.1 coordinate 3,731, forward strand.
GTGATTCCGTTCACCAGCTACGCCGCCGAATTCGGCCCTGACTTCTCCCGCGCCCCGCATACACCCTACTTCGTGGGGGGCGACGACCTGCGCATACCCCGGAGCTCTGGAATTCTGTTCGAAGTTCCCGTGTCTATCG
>DATGKC010000035.1:0-6160 GCA_035294845.1 Planctomycetaceae bacterium
CTCGGCCTCTTCCCAATTGACGCTCACGAACGTCGATCCCGCTTCGACGAGCCGCCGAGCGATGAGCATGCTCGAGCCCCAGACGTGGCGGCCGTAGCGGTCGAGCATGCTTTGCGGCTCGCGCGCCAGATCAAACGCGGCGCGCGTTTTGGCGCTCGTCAGAAGAGAGAAAACCTTTTGTTGAAAATGGTTCATTCCCTGGGCCGCGCGAGAGGCTTCGACCGCCGCCAGGCTGTGATTGAGTTGGCCCAATAGCGAGCGCCGGGCGTCGAGCCGGTCGGCGGTCACGTCAGCCAGGCCATCCATCGAGGGGAGCAGCGGCACGCCCAGCGCGGTCGCCGGCTCATAAAATCCCCCCTTCTCGGCGAATTTCTTGTCCCAGATCGTAAACAGCGGATCGTACTGGCTGCCGAGATAACCGCCGTAGGGTCCCGATCGACGCAGTGCTTGCGAGTGCCCCGGATACGCCGGCATGATGACGTACCGCGGCACGTCGGAAGCTCCCAGATTCAAATACTGGCAAATCGCCCCCATTCCGGGATGATCGCTGCGCTTGGCGAAGTAGTTCTCGCGGTCGTTGCCGCCGTCGAATCCCGTGTAGACGTTGTACGGATTGTGGCTGTTGTATTTGTGCGAATACGTGCGGATCAGCGTCGTGCGGTCCATCAATTGGGCCGTGAGAGGCAACAATTCGCAGACCGAAATGCCGGGAAGACTTGTCCCAATCGGCTGGAATTCGCCGCGGACTTCTGCCGGCGCCGCCGGCTTCATGTCGAACATGTCGATATGCGGCGGCCCGCCAAACAGGTTCAACAGGACGACCGACTTCGCGGTCCCAGCCTTCACCGGGTGCTGCGTTTCGCCCGCCCTCAGCAGGCTGGCCAGATTGACCGCGCCGAACAGCGAGAGTCCACCGACGCACATCGCCTCGCGGCGCGTCAGGCCGTCGCACGGTTTCGTCCCACGTCCCAGGATTCGGAGCATCGACAGTTTGCCCAAAAAGGACCGGTCTCACCAGCCGCGATCACTTCCAAATCAGCGTATCAGATCAACGGGCTTTGATTCAAGTCAGTCACTCGTGACTTGCCGTCGATGAATAAACTCGGGATGAATAACGGCTGGGAAAAAAATTTTCACGCGCGCGAGCCCTCTTATCTCCATATCTGGAACGCAAACCAGGACTTGCGGAAGCGTTTTGGCTCATTCCCTGACAGTATGTCCCAACGGCCAAATTGGTCCTCAATCTTGAGGAATGAGACGCTAACACGAGTATCGGCAGCGAGTTGCGACTTGTTAGCCATTATTCACACCGTCCGAAACCATTATTCATCCACAAATGTGCATTTGTTGTTGTAATTTATGATGTCTGACTCACCTTTTGGGAGCGGCCGAAAAGTGTCGCGCCGCCGGTTTTGAAGACACGCGACGCGGGCTTGTCCTCTGGCAAGCGACGCCCTTCGCGACCGTCCCGGACGCCTCTCGCCAGATACGCCTCGCCTCGCTAAAATTCTAAATGCACGCCTTCGATTTCTCACATCCCTGCCCCAGTTTCAAACGCTCTTGACCAATCTCTCTCTTTCGATGACCGACCATCCGCGGCAGTTGGTCGTGACTGAGCAGATCGCCGAAATGCTAGGCATCGTCCGTCGGGCCCGAGATGAGGGGTCGCGCGTGGGCCTGGTCCCGACGATGGGAGCGTTGCACGCCGGTCATTTAAGCCTGATGCATGCCGCGCGCCGCGAATGCGATTTCGTCGTGGCCTCGATTTTCGTGAATCCGGCTCAATTCGGCCCAAAAGAAGATTTCGCCAGGTACCCGCGCAATCTCGACGTCGATTTGGCGCTATGTGCCCAGGCAGGAGTCGACGCCGTGTTCCATCCTGCGGTTGAAACGATGTATGCGGCCGGCTTTGCCACTTACGTCGATGTCGCCGGCATGTCGGACGTGCTGGAGGGGAAGTTCCGCCCCGGGCATTTCCGCGGCGTAACGACGGTGGTGCTGAAATTATTCCAGATCATACCCGCCGATGTCGCCTTTTTCGGGCAGAAGGACTTCCAGCAGCAAGCCATTATCCGGAGAATGTCTGCCGATCTCGATTTGCCGATCGAAATTCGAGTCTGCCCGACCGTGCGCGAGGCGGATGGCCTGGCGCTCAGCAGCCGCAATGTCTATCTGAGCGCTGACGATCGGCGTTCCGCATTGGCCGTCTCGAAGAGTTTGCAACTGGCACGCGAGCTGATTGCCGGCGGCCGGCGCGACCTGCCGGAAGTTCGCCAGGAAATGCTCAAAATTCTGTCGCAGACGGCGCGCGTCAGCGTCGAATACGCCACGCTGATTCATCCCGAAACGCTGGAAGAAGTTTCCGAAGTCTTGCCCAAGCTCGTGGCGGTTGTCGCGGCCCGCGTCGGAACGACCCGCCTGATCGACAATCTGGTGATCGAGACAGGCATTTGATTTAGCAATGCGCTCCATTCTCTTTACGATTCCATTCGACGGTCGAATCGACCTGGGGCCGTTGGGCAAAGTCCCCATATTCGGCATGGGAATTTTGCTGGCGGCGTGGTGCGTTCTCGGCCTCGGCTTGGGCATTTTGAAGATGCGCCGGGGGGAATGGAAGAAATTGGGGGACTCGGGCTTCCTGGTCGGGCTCGTGATTTGGGCGGTCGTGGCGGTCGGCATTTTCGCAGCGCCGCAGGCGCACGCTCTCCCCATTTATGGCTATGGAACGATGCTGGTCTTCGGCTTCATGGGCTCGGGGTCGCTGGCGGCCTGGCGCCTGCGCCGCGAGGGAACCAACGGCGAAATCGCCTGGGATGCCGCCATGTGGATCTTCATCTCCGGCATCCTCGGCGGACGGCTGTTCTACGTGATTCAGTACCATCAGAGCTTCTTCGGTCCGGATCGGCTCACCGGGCATGAGCGCACGCCGATGCAGGTTCTGTGGGGATTGGTGCGGCTTTGGGACGGCGGGCTGGTCCTTTACGGCGGCCTGATTTTGACGCCGATCGCCTATTACGTCTTCTGCCGGATGCGCGGCGTGCGGGCGCTGGCGTTGGCCGACATTGCCATCACTTCGATTTTTGTGGGGGTCATGTTCGGCCGGTTGGGATGCCTGCTCAACGGCTGCTGTTATGGCGATGTTTGTTCGCTCCCCTGGGCGATCAGCTTTCCCGCCAAGAGCGTCCCTTTTGAGGCGCTGGTCTCGCGAGGATTGCTGTCCGAAAGCGCCACGGCCAGTTTGGCGCTGCATCCCACACAGCTTTACGACTCGCTGAGCGGGCTGCTTTTGGCGCTCGTCACGTGGGCTTATTATCCTTATCGGCGGCGAACGGGCGAGGTGCTGGCGATCGGTTGGATCGCCTATCCGATCAATCGGTTCATGATCGAATTTCTGCGTTCGGACGAAGCGGGACAATTTGGAACGTCGCTCACAATCGCTCAATGGGTGAGTTTGGCGCTGTTCGTCACCGGCGTCGTGTTTTTGGTGACGCTCTCGTTCTGGTCGAAAGGCCGGCAAGCGATCGAGCTGCCGCCGGCCGCGGCGGTGAAACCGGCGTCCCCGGCGCCGAGCCGCAAGCGATCTTTCGCGAAAAGGGTTTAGGACCCTAAGATCAAGCGCCGTCGTTGAGGGCCGGAATGCGAAGGGGAGAACGATCATGCGATCTCGAGGAGCGAATGGAGTGCGCCGATTCAGCGTTCAAATCGAGGTCGTAAATTATGGCGATCTCGCAATGGCCGATCGCGGCTTGCTGGAGAGCGATCAGGTGCGAAGAACGACGATTTCAGGAGTCGTCGATTCGGGAGCTGCGAAGCTGGTGCTGCCGCAGTCGGTCGTCAAAAAGCTTGGGCTGTCTCTCGCCGACAGAATAAAAGTTCGCTATGCCGACGGACGCACCGCCGAGCGGCGCGAGGCTGAAGGAGTTTATGTCGAGCTTCTGGGACGCCATGGGACGTTCACCGCGATCGTGGAACCGAAGCGCACGACAGCGCTCGTCGGAGCGATCGTCCTGGAAGATCTCGATTTGCTGGCCGATTGCCAGCGGCAGCGCGTCGTTCCGCGCGATCCCCGCGGCGCGATCTATGAGATCGAATAACGGCACGCTGAATCTCCGGCGCACATTTTGGAACTCTGTCTCGAGAGCGACGGAGCGACCGGGAATCGGCAACCTGTTGCCAGCCGATCGTAAGCGGCATATTTCTCAGCGCCAGATTGATCAGGCGAGCCACGGGCGTCAGCCCGTGGGTTGACGCTACGAGCTGAGTATTTTCGATCGCAGTTTCGGCACGATCGGCGGATGATTTACCCCGCAAGGGTTGCGCAGCGCAGCCCAGGGTTGGCCGATTTTTCCGGCCAACCCTGGGTCACGAATTTCTCTTATGCGTTTTACCCTGAAAGGGTTGCGCAGGTCGTCCGCACCGCGCAGTGCTGCGACCCCATTGGAGTCGGCTTGGCGTGACCCATCGCACCGGGGGTCATCGCTTCGCTCGCTCCCGGCTAATCTCGCCGGCTGTCACGCCACCATGACCGCCAGCGCGAACCACCGGGTCAAATTGCAGCCTGAAGGCTGAGCTCCAGCAGGGATCAACCCATCACCTTCTTCGGACGTGACTGGCCCGTTGCATTTCTTCTGCCATACAATCCGCACAAGGAACGCAACCATTCGCGCCTCGAAACCGTGGGAGAGACCCGCCATGTTGTTCCATCGACGGAGGTTTCTGGCCGATGCAGCCAGCTTGTTGGCCGGCGGGATGGTCGGTCTCGGCGTGCCAGGTCCGCAAGGACAATTGGCCGCAGCGCCGAATTTGCCTTCCGAAGGGGAGCGAGCCCCCAAGAAGCTGCTCGTGACCGATGCCGCCGACGGCGCAGCATTGCAGAACTTGATGTATCGCGAATCGGGCAACGACTGCTGCGTGCGGATCGCCCGGCCGCGCGAGATCACCTGCCTTGTGCGAGAAGATTCGGTCGGCGGCGAAAGATCGATCCACGCGCTCCTCGTGCCGGAAGGAGTGCACCTGGATTTGAATGGCGCGACCTTGAGGCTCGACCTGCGCTCCAACAGCTATGGCGTGCGACTGGCGAGCCATTCATCGGTGCGCAAGGGCACAATTCGCGTCGTTCGCAGCGAAGGGAAGGGTTCCCAAGCCTGCTGGCACAGTGGCGTGAGTGTTGGGGCCGCGTATGGCGACGGCGGAACTCCCGACAAACCCGGTCGCTTCTCCAAAGTGACCGACTGGGCGATGGACAATCTCACGATCGATCAGCAGGTCGCCGCGTCGGCCATTCAAATCATGTCCGAGGCCTGTCAGGGGACGATCAAGAACATCCGCGTTCTCGATTCCGAGAAGGCCCTGCTCGGGATCGGCCTCGACTGGGGGAGCGTGGGGCCGATTTCGACTCCCGACGCGGAAATCCCTCGCATGCGCCGCTTGTGGGAACAGGGGGAGATCTACAGCACGCATCCGCACGACATCGCCATCGAAAATATCCGCGTCGGCAAGCTGCTCCGCAATGTCGACGGCAATGATGCCGGCGTGCGCTGCTCGGCATGCCACCGGATTACGATTCGCAACGTCGACATCGAGACAGCCGCGACGGCCGTTGCCATCTTCGGCGGCGACCTGGGCTACGAGTTTGCCCCGGAAGACCAACGCAAATTCGCTCATGCGGGATACGTCATCGAAAACGTGCGCATTGCCGCCGCGCTGAGATACGGCATCGTGCTCAACGGCATGGCCGACAATGTCTGGCGGTCGCGCAAAAATCACGGCTACGATTCCGTTCGCGACCCGGTGCATCCGGGGCTCGATAAGCCGCAGATTCGGAACGTGGAACTCCGCGCGGGGCGCATGCCCGGCGCCCAGGGAATCTATGCCGTGGCGCTCTCCGACGCCACGCTGGAAAAGGTCGATGTGGCCGGTTTCGACATCGGCGTCCATGTGGAGGACTGGGTGCGCGGCATGCGGTTTCGCGACTGCAAAATTACGGGCAACAAGCAGAACACGCGCATCGAGGGTGCGACAGAGCCGGCGGTCGGCGTCGTTTTCGAGCCAGCGGTTTGAGTCCTCGGATTGATGCAAGCCGCGTCGGCAATTGAAACCGTTGACTCGCAGGAGAAAAGGGGACGGCTTTTTCGTCCCCTCGCGCACCTCCCTGAAGGCC
>DATGKC010000036.1:0-4742 GCA_035294845.1 Planctomycetaceae bacterium
AGCCCCAGTGCAAGTCGATCCACGGCGTGGTGACTTCGGTGAACGTGTACAAGTCGACCTGGGGAACCGAAAACCCGTGCTCGACGATCCACTCGCCGGTCTTCAGGTGCCACCAGAAATCGGTGTCGCGCAAGGGGTAGCACAGGCTCACATATGTCCACAGCAGAAAACCGATGAACACCCCCTTCTCCCAGGCGCGCTTGAGGCGCGCGTCGGCGATTGGCGAAGCGCTCGATGTCGATGGAGATGGCATGATCGATCCATCGTGCCCAGAATCGGCGACACATTCAAGTGGCGCCCGGCAGGCAGTTGCCATTTGCCGAATTGTTTTGACAGCCCGCAGTCCGCGAGCCAGTGTGCTTCACGCCGCGCCGGCCGCTTTCCCAACGGCCCGCACCTCTCTAGAATCGTGTTTTCGTTTGAGTACCAGGCTCCTTTCCCAAAAAGCGAGGCATCTTGGCCGCTGAACAACGCGATTTTGACGAGTTCCTCGACAAGTTCCGCAAGCATCGCGACCTGATGACCGAAGAGCTGCACAAGGTCATTATCGGGCAAGACATCGTGATCGAACAGATTCTGGCGGCGATCTTCACCGGCGGGCATTGCCTGCTGGTCGGCGTTCCGGGACTCGCCAAGACATTGCTCGTGAGCACCATCGCCCGCATTCTCGACGTGAAGTTCAAGCGCATTCAATTTACGCCCGACCTCATGCCTTCCGACATCACCGGCACGACGGTGCTCGACGAAACCGAGACCGGGCAGCGCAACTTCCGCTTCGTGGAAGGCCCCGTTTTCACCAATATTCTGCTGGCCGACGAAATCAATCGCACCCCGCCCAAAACGCAGGCGGCCTTGCTGCAAGCCATGCAGGAGCACGAAGTCACGATCGGGCAGACGACTTACGCCCTGCCGGATCCGTTCTTCGTCATCGCCACGCAGAATCCGATCGAGCAAGAGGGAACATATCCCCTTCCCGAAGCGCAGCTCGATCGCTTCATGTTCAATATCAAGGTCGATTATCCCACGCTGGACGAAGAAGAGCAGATACTTAGCTCGACGAGCTCGATGGAGAAGCCCGAGACTCGCAAAGTTCTTTCGGCCAAGGCGATTCAATATCTGCAAAAGCAGATCAATCTCGTGCAGGGCGCGCCCTTGACCATCAACTATGTCGCGCGTCTGGTGCGGGCCACGCGGCCGGCCGACAGCTCTTCGCCCAAATTCGTCAAGGAGTTGATTGATTGGGGGGCCGGTCCTCGCGCCGGTCAGTATCTGATCGCCGGCGCCAAGGCGATGGCCGCGATGGATGGCCGGCACAGCGTTTCGGTCGGCGACATCCGCCGCGTGGCGATCCCCGTTCTCAGGCATCGCATTTCGACGAATTTTCAAGCGCAGGCCGAAGGTCTCAAGACCGAAGACATTATTCACCGCCTGATCGCCGAAGTCCCGGAACCGACTGTGCCGAAGTACGAATAGCGGCTAAGCCCGTCGTCGCACCGGGGCGCTCGTTTGTTCCAGCTCGGCGCGAATCAGGCAACCGCGAGCGACGGCGTATTCAGGCTCGTCGGCAAGCTGCACGCCCGCCAGCGCGACCGGAAAATGCTGGCTATCGAGTTGGTCCGCCAGGCAATCGACAAAGCCGGCGGTTTGGGCAAGACCTCCGCCGCAGATAATTTCCAGCGGCTGCGGCAAAAGTGCCAGACGCGAATCCGACGCAAGCGTCTCGCACAACACCTCGGCCAGCTCGGCGGCGAGGCTTTTATACAGCGCGGCGATGAGCCGGCCATCGTCGCCCGACGGCACTTCCAGCGACACGGCCTCTTTTCGAACGCGCGCCGCTTCCAGATCGAGGATCAATTCTTCGAGTGCATCCCGGCGCCAGATTTTGGCCCGCCGGGCAAATTGCTCGTCGATCCAGCGACCCCCGCGCGCAAGACGCCCGTGCGCCAGCTCGTTGCCGCGATGCACGACCGATATCTCGCAACCCGATGCCCCGAGAGCCGCGCCGATCCCGGTAAAACCCGACCGCGCAAGCTCGGCCAAAACCAGCGCCGTTCCCGCGTGCAAAGGGAGCGGTTCGTATCCCCGCAGTCGAATGAGCGGCGTGAAAAAGTCGCTCAGCCGCGCGCCATGCGAGGCGACGCCGCCCGGCGCGGTCGGTCGTTCTGACTGCACGAAGCAGCAAATTTCGCGCGGATGTTGCGACCAGGGGATTAGGCCCTCCACCAGGCTGGCAATCGCCTGGCGCGTCACCGGATCCGATGGCGGGACATCGCCGTCGGCGAATAAGTCGCGGGGAACGGCGTCGCACGAATCGGCCGCTTCGAACGCGGCATCGCCGGCCAGGATGAGATGTCCCTCGGCGACTAAATGCGGAATTTTCGCCTGCGCGAGCCAGTTCCGTCGCGACAGATTGTCAGGAATCGAAGACCAAATCGATCGGCAGCGCCGGCCGACGAGCCTGTCTTTGCACCGTCTCAGCGAGCGCAGGGTATGAGCGCCGGGATCGAAAGCGATCGTCATGCCTGGCCCTTCTCGAACGCGGCCAAGGCGCGATCCAGCGCCCCCCGTGCGCTGGGCGGGTGAGCCCCATCGATGCGAATCTTTCGCGCGTGCGTTTCCGAGATTTTCGGGGCATGCCTGGGCGCTCTCGGCGCGGCGGACATCGCTCCGGTCCTTGCCGGCTCAACGCGATAGTGGGGACCCGCCAGCGCGTGGGGGGCATCGACGCGAAATTGCGATTCGAGCGTCGGGCAACCGAAAATCTGGGTTCGACTGGTGAGCGCCACCTGCTCCTCAACGATCGGCAGTGAATTGGCGATCAATTTGTCGAGGACGCCTTGATCTTTTTCCACCGCAGGTCTCGCCACTCCGATTTGAGACCGCTGCGACATTCGAGACAGAATCACAAGGATCCCGCACAGCGACAAGCCGCCGACCAGAACCGCCATGCCGCAGATCCAAACGAACGAACGCGCTGCCGGCTTCGCGCGATCGCTCGGTGCGCGGCGCGGCGCTGAAGTCGGCGCATGGCCAGCAGGCGTTTGATGTCGATCGGCATCGGGTCCATTGGCCGGCGTCGGCCGAATCGGCGACTCGCCTGGCGGCGACAAGCGCGCGGGGGGCGCAGGGAGCTGCCGAATCGAAAGTGGCACGGCGGCACAAATCGACTCAGGAAGCCGCGGCAAAGAGGCCGCGGACACGCTCGCCGCGTCGAACACGAGTACGCTTCCCGAAACAAGCCCGACGTGCGGCGCCTGGCTGACCGCCACGATCTGAGTGCTTCCCCCCGGCGTGAGGACGGCGACTTCTGTATTCCCTGCCACCGGTCGGCCGAGAAGCCCAAGGACTTCGTCCAATGTTCCTTTTTCCAAAGTCGCGTTAAGGACGACCGGATGGCTGCTCAGGTTCAACAGGCCCAACTGCACGACCGAAGCGCAACGATCTGTCCCGTTCGCGCTCTTCTGTCGCCGAACTCCGCCGAGTCGCGGCTCGCCGATTCGCCAGTCGATGATGAGTTGCCTCGCTTCGACGATGACGAGGTCGTCGGACCGCAAAGCGTACGCCAGGCCGCCATTCAAAAAAAGCGTCTGGTGGCCGGACTGTTGGCGGCGAATCACGCGAATCGTGCCCGAGGCGTTGTCGGTCGTTCCGCCGGCAAGACCAACCAGGTCGCTGATTGTCGGCTGGGTGTGATTGAGCTCGTAAGCGCCTGGCCGCGCGACTTGCCCCATGATTCCGATAACCGGGCCGTGCGCTGAACTTTCCCGCCCGCCCGGTTCGTAGTCGGCGGCACGCGCAGATTCTCCCGGATGGCCAATTCCCATGAGAATCGCCATTGCCACCAGCGAGCGGCCCAGTATCGGCTCGAGCAGCATCGGTGCAATCCGCGAAGAGAGCGCGGGCGAGACCAATGATCTCCCGCAATTCATCTAATCGGCAGATTTTGCCCAGATCATCAGCAGAATGTGCCCCGGATCGAACTTAGGACCGGGCAAGACGCGCTCAGGAAAAATTGCGAGTCGAAGGCTGCAGCGGCACTTGGACGGTGAAATCGTCGTCTGCCATGACTTCGAGCTCCGGGCCGCTGTCTTCATCGGAGGAAACGGCAGGCCGGGCGAATGTCCGCGGAGGCGTCTGCCTGCGCTCATTAAGCCTCTGGGAAAACAGCCGCAGCGCGTCGGTCGTCGTGTAGAATCTCGACCCGACTTGCGCCCCTTCGAGCTTGATCCCCTGGAACCCGAGAGTGATCCAGTTTCTCACGGTTTTCGGGTGAATATGCCCGCCTCCGGCCTTGGGAAACAACTTGGCCGCATCTTCCAAGGAGATCAACGTGTCTTTGGCGATGTCAATAGCCACAGTGCACCTGTTGTTGGAGGCAGCGCGACCATGATCTTGACGCGCCTGGATGCCTGAGTCAACTATTTTCCGTTCGCGCCGCCAAAAAAAGACGAGAAAAGCGGGGTCGCCCAAGACATGTCGTCGTGAATCGCGCCGTGTAGGCGGGGTTTCTCCGAAACCCGCGGGCGCACAAGCGAGACGCTTATGCTACGTAGAGCAAGCGTCCTCGCTGCTCGTCCAAGACTCACGGTCGCCATCTCTGGCCACCCTGCACTTCTAAAAGTTTGTTTCTTTGCGTGCGGCGAAGATTTTTAGGGCGGTGAATGGAATGAAGGACCGCGGATTTCGCGGATACGCGCGGATAAACACGACGAGGGTCAATTTGTGCATCCGCGCGTATCCGC
>DATGKC010000037.1:0-8712 GCA_035294845.1 Planctomycetaceae bacterium
CTCGAGGTTTCGATTGAACTCCAACGCATTCCAAGCCATATCGAGGTGCGCATCGAAAATCAGCATCGGGTATCCTGGTTTGAGAGGTTTGAAATCAAGAGGCGGGCCGCGTCAGCCCCCGAACGGCTTCGCGGCAGCAACAGACCGCGATCGCCAAAACGATCCACCCGGCAAGAAACAAGAGGCCTCCGACGGGCACCACAAAGATGGCGATCGACTTTGCGGCTGTCAAAGTATAAGCGTAAAGGCCGCCTGAAAAAGCCAGGGAACCACCGACGAAACATGAGCCCGCTGCCGCAAGCATGCGGGACGCTCGAAGATGCGCGAGAAGGCCGACTGCGATCAGCGCCAAAGCGTGGTACATCTGGTATTCGGCCCCCGTTTTGAAATCGGCGAGGTATTTTTCGGCGAGCGGAATTTCTGAAACCACGGTCTGTTTTCCATCCAGCGTGATTTTCTTCTCATACTTTTGTGCGGCGTACATCGCGTGAAATCGGCGGTCAAGGCCGTGCGCCGCGAATGCGCCCGCGGCCACTGCCAATCCCGCAGACACCGCGCCGATCGTCAACCAGCATCTTGAATCGCACATGGGAGGGCATCCGGTTCTTTAGGCAGTTGATTCGGGCGGGAGTTCGCCTCATTATAGGCAGCCCGACCGGCAGGCGGACACGCAAAATTCAGGTCTTCTTGGGATTCAACGGCGCGCGGCCGCATACCGACGCGGCTTTGGAACGCAATTCGCGAATCGTGCGCGCGACGCCATGCGATATTTAGCGATTGCCTGCGATTTCGATGGGACGCTCGCCCACGACGGTGCGGTGGAAGAGGCGACTGTCGAAGCCTTGCGGCGTTGCCGCGACTCGGGTCGAAGACTGGTCATGGTCACAGGCCGGGAATTGGCCGACCTGCGCGGCGCCTTTGCCCGCCTCGACCTATTTGAACGAATCGTAGCTGAAAACGGCGGAACGTTGTACATGCCGGCCAGCGACGAAGAAAGACCGCTGGCAGCGCCCCCCTCCGATGCTTTCGTCGGAGCTCTGGCGGCGCGCGGCGTCGCGCCGGTTTCGGTGGGTCGAACGGTCGTCGCCACCTGGTCGCCTCACGAAACCGCCGTTCTCGAGACGATTCGCGACCTGGGGTTGGAGCTGCACGTCATTTTCAATAAGGGAGCGGTAATGGTGCTTCCATCAGGAATCAACAAAGCGAGCGGTCTTGCCGCTGCTCTGGCGGAACTTGCGATTCCTGCGCGCCATGTCGTGGCCATCGGCGACGCGGAAAACGATCATGCCCTGCTCGATAGCGCCGCCATCGGCGTCGCCGTGGCCAACGCGGTTCCGATGCTGCGGGAACGGGCCGATCTTGTCACTGTCGGCGATCACGGGAAAGGAGTGATCGAGCTCATCGAGCGCCTGATCGAGAACGATCTGGCCGAGGTCGAGCCACATCTGCCTTGACGCGCGCCCTTTCCGAGGAGCCCGATCGGGCAGCGTCGTCCCACATCCGCAAACCGCCGAAATAGGCATTGTGATTACCGCCCCTGCGGAACCCTTCAGGAAGATCGTCGAGCTCTTTGGCGTTGCCGCCGCCAAACACGACGTAATCGGCCATGAACGCGGCCTTGAGAGCCGCACCAGCTTCAAGAACCGCGTCCCGCCAGACGCCTCCACCGTGCAACTTCAATCCCTTGCGGCTAAGAAAGAATCCGAAATCTTTCCCATTTCGGAAGGGCAGGTGGCCCAAAGCGAGTGGAACGACGGTGCCGTCAAAGATGAACGCCGTCCCCATCGCGGTGCCAAGGCCCAGGTAGAGCATGCGGCCGCCTTCATAGCCTCCCAAAGCCTGCATGCAGGCGTCGTTCATGATGCGCACCGGACGACCGAATGCGTTCGACCAGGCGAATTCGACCCAGCCCCGACCCAGGTTGTAGGGCTCGGCGGAGGGATGTCCGTTTCGAACGGCGCCTGGATATCCGACTGAAACGCGGCGAAACGGCCAGTCATCGGCGATGGCTTTGACTTCATCGACCAGCCGGCGAGGCGTGAGCTTCTTTCCGGAAGAGAATTCTTCACTGCGCTCGTCCGTCTTCCACACCTTGACACTGGTGCCGCCGATGTCAACGACAAGGGTCTTCACGACGGCCCTCCTTCGCAATATGGAATTCCTCTCGCGTGGAAAGCAAGATTCATGCCAATGCGGGGCACTAGGAACGAGCGGGCGCATCTCTTAGAATAAGGCCCTTTTGCACAGGCGAGCGCTCTTGTCGATTCTGTCCACCCCCAAGGAAACAACATGAGAATTCATTTCGTCGCGATCGTCTGCGCGTTTCTGGCCGCTCCTGCGGCCTTCGCCGCCGACCTTCCGAAACCGATCGCGACCGGACTTAAGAATCCGGAATCGGTCTGCTTGGGTCCAGACCGGTCGGTGTACGTCACGGAAATCGGCGAATTCGGCAAAGACGGGGATGGCCAGGTGACGCTGATCAAGGAAGGCAAAGCAATTCCCTTCGCGACGGGGCTCGACGACCCCAAGGGCATCGCTACTTTCGCGAACGCGTTTTACGTCGCCGACAAGACGCGCATCGTGAAGGTCGATATGGAGGGCAAGGCGACCACCTTTGCGGCAGCCGAAAAGTTTCCGTCGCCGCCTCAATTTTTGAACGACGTCGCCATCGAGCCTGAAAACGGAATGCTCTTCGTCAGCGATTCGGGCGACCTAAAGGGCAAGGGGGGAGCCGTTTTTCGCGTCAATTTGAAATCGGGCAAAATCGACCTGGTCGTCGATGGCGGGCGCATTCCGGGGCTGCACACACCCAACGGCCTGGCGCTGGACGGAGCCTCGCATCTGTTACTGCTCGATTTTGGCAGCGGAGCGCTCTATCGCATCAAACTGACCGACAAGTCGGCGCACGAGATTGCCACGGGTTTTGAGGGAGGAGATGGCCTATTCTGGGACCATTTCGGCCGGTTGTTCGTCACGTCGTGGAAGACAGGCCGTATATGGGGCATTCCGCGTCCCGGAGAAAAGCCGGCGCTTCTCACCGAGAGTTTCAAACAGCCGGCCGATATTTGCCTCGATGCCACCGGGCGCAATCTCATTGTTCCCGATATGCAAGCCGGAACGCTGACTCCCTTTTCCACGACGATTCGGGATTGGGAGGTCGACGACACGCCGCTGCCAATCACGACCGAGCTGGCCTTTCCCACGCTGGAATGGACGGGCTGGACCCCCGAGAACGAGCGCGGGCTTCCCACGCCGCTGCGGCCGATCTTGCTGACTCATGCAGGCGACGGCTCAAACCGCGTCTTCGTCCCAACACAGCAGGGAATAATCCACGTCTTTCCGAATGATGATGCCGCCGCCAGAACGACGATTTTTCTCGATCTCGCGTCGCGTGTCCGCTATTCCGACATGCAGAACGAAGAAGGCCTTTTGGGATTGGCCTTCCATCCGAAGTTCAAGGACAACGGCGAGTTCTTCGTGTTTTACACCGACGTCAAAGCGAAAATGGCCAACGTGGTCTCTCGATTTCGAGTGAGTCGATCGGACCCGAATCGTGCCGATCCCGATTCCGAGCAGGAAATCATCCGGTTCAAAAAGCCGTTCTGGAACCACGACGGCGGCACTATTTTGTTCGGCCCGGACGGGTTTCTCTACGTCACGCACGGTGATGGGGGAGCGGGCAATGATCCGTATGAAAACGGGCAAAACCGAAAGAGTTTGCTCGGCAAGGTGCTGCGCATCGATATTGATCGGCAGGAAGACGGGAAGAATTACGCGATTCCCAAAGACAATCCGTTCGTCGGCCGTAAGGACGCAGCCCCTGAGGTTTGGGCCTATGGCCTGCGCAATCTCTGGCGAATGTCATTCGACCGCAAGACGGGCGCGCTCTGGGCGGGTGAAGTCGGTCAAAACCTATATGAAGAAATCAATATTTTGAAATCGGGGGGCAACTACGGCTGGAACCTTCGCGAGGCGCTGCACCCGTTCGGCGCGAAGGGGGTTGACGTGCGGCCCGACCTCATTGACCCGATCTGGGAATATCATCACGACGTGGGAAAATCGATCACCGGCGGGCTCGTCTACCGCGGCGCCAAACTGCCTGAGCTGGAGGGCGCTTTTCTCTATGCCGACTATATCTCAGCTCGCATCTGGGCGCTCTGGTACGACGCCTCGAAAAGACGAGTGGTGGCCAATCGCGAGATCCGAGGACCGGGCGTTCCCATCCCCACCTTCGGCGAAGACGAGGCGGGCGAGGCCTACGTGCTATTGCACACTCCGACCGGCCGCGGCATCTATCGTTTCGTGAAATCGTCGAAAGGTCAATAAGCCGCGCGCCGCGCGGGCTGATAGGAGCCTCCTGATGGCGAGCAGGCGCCGGAAACTCGTGAACGCTGCCGAACTTGGCGCGGTCCAGATTGTTGTCTGCATGGCTTTCGCCTTGTGGGTCGCCGGGCCGCAACGGTGCGAAGGAGCGCCGGCGCGCGATGGGTTTGTCATGGCGGATTGGTCCAACGCCCAGGATCGTGGTTGGACGTTTCGCGACGCACGAACGGGTGGACGCGACGGCAGCGTCACAGTGGTCGATGGGCATCTTGTGCTGGAAGACAGCCACGATGGAAATCCCGACTGGGCCGAGGCGGTCCTGGCGCGCGAGCTGACGCTCGCCGATCGCTTTGTCCTCGAATTCCGCGCTCGTTTTCACAAATTGGGGATGGCCGACGAGGGGACAGGCAATCAGTCGATTTTGCGGCTCTCGATCGGCGCTATGACTCCCAGAGGCGCGTTCGGCTCAAGTTTCAGCTTCCTGCTCGATCGTTATAACGTCGAGACGCAAACACACGTGTTTCGCACCGACGGTCGCTGGCACGATTGGCGGCTCGAGATCGACGCCGGCCGTAAAACGGTCGCCCTGATTCGCGACGGCGAGTACGTGTGTCTGCATCAAACAGGCTCGGCACAAGACACGGGCTTGCGGATTCAGGTGCAAGGCGCGCAGGCGGCCGGCGCGCAGATTGAAATCGGCTCGCTGAGTTTGCAACGAGCCGAGCCGCATTTCACCGAGGGGCGCAGGGCGGGCCGACGTCCGCGGCCCGAGATCCCGCCCGGTGATTGGCCTGCGTGGCGACGAGATGCGGGCAATACCGGGATATCGCCTCTCAACGGCAATCTGAAATCGGCGCCGGCCGTCGCCTGGTCGCACACGGTCGGGACGCAGGCGCCCAATGTCGAAATAATCGATCTCGATGGCGATGAGCGGGAAGAACTCCTGATCAGCGAGGGAGGCGTTCTCTCGGCCCATCGCATTGACGGCGATCTGTTGTGGAGGCAACGGCTCGACAATCCCACGATCTGGGGCTGCGACGATCTCGACGGCGACGGCCACCGCGAGCTCATAGTCGTCGCGGGCAATCCCGCCGAAATGCAAATCCTGTCGGCGCGCGACGGCCGAACCCGTTTTCGTTTCGCCGAATTGTCGAAGACCGGCGTAGCCGGGGTGCGCCTGGCGCACCTCGATGCCGGCAAGCGGGGCTTGCAGGCGGTCGTGTGGTCGGGTCTTACCGAGATCGGATACGGTTTGTCGTTCGGCACCGGAATTGAGCAACCCTCCATCGACTGGTCGTTCGATTGGAAGAAGACGTTTTTTAATCCGTGCACGGCGCTTGCCGACATCGATCGCGACGGGCGGCTCGACCTCGTCGCCGTGACCTACAACTCCGTGTTCGTATTCGACACGGCGACCGGCAAGCCGAAGCTGTCCTTGGATTGGAACTCGGGACGCAACTATGGCACGCTGGTGGTGAAAGACGTCGACGCCGATGGTTGGCCCGACGTGATCGTGCTGGCCGACGTGCTGCGCGAGCACGTGGCCGTGATTCGCAACCAAGAGGGCAAATCGATCAAGCTGTTATGGGACAAATTCTATGAGCAGAATTATCCCGATGATCACGCCGCGCTGCGCGTGCTCGTCGAGTCGGTCGACGATTTCGACGGCGACGGGCGCTGCGAAATCGCGTATTCCGTTTTCGACGATCGCGTTGACGGCCGCTGGCGCACCATGCTGGTCGATGCGGTGACCGGCGAATCGAAGCACGAATTTGTCGACGCCTACCTGATCGGCGCGGGCCGACTTTTTCCGGGCCGGCCAAGCGTTCTCTTTTTGTCGCGGCCATCCGATCGCACGCACCTGGCAACCGAACGACCGGAAATCTGGTCGGCGGCCGGCGGCAAACCGCAGAAGGCGGGCGACCTCCCCCCGGGAACACTGCTCGCAACGCGAACTCCTCGTTCTTATGAACTTGAAAGTTGGGGGCAAGGCAATCGGATTCAGAACGGAAAGCCCACCGCACTCTTGCAGCCTTTGCCCGGGCAAAAAGGGCCTGACGGGCTGCTCGTCGCCTGCGACGGCGGACGGCGAGCCGTGTTCGTCGCCGGTGCCGCCGATGGCGCTCTCAAGACCGTTTGGGAGGTGAAACTTGCGGAAGGTGCACTGGCAGGAAAGATCGTGGGCCTCGCGCGCAGCCGGCGAGCCGAGGGCGCGGTTCAGGTCGTACACTCCGGCAACGATGGTTATGTGCGGGTCTTCGAACCGAAAGCCGGACGAACCGCCGAGATTCCATTTTCCACCGGTCCGATCACGACGCCGCTGGTGGCCAGGCTGCGCGAAGGCGAGCTTCCCTCGATTGTGTATCTCGACGGCGAGCCGCGACTGCACTGCCTGCGCTCTCCCGCTCCGGGGGTCGCCGCTCAGCCGGTCTGGTCGTTACCGGCGCACGGCTGGACGACACCTTACGTGGCGTCGCTTAAAGCCGTGGGGGTGCCGCTCTTGGCCGATATCGACGGCGACGGCCAGCGCGAGGTGCTCGTCGCCCGCGACCCCGATCTCTTGATCGCGCTCGATTCGTCGGGGGCCCAGGTGCGAGCTTGGAAGTTTCCCGCACGCCCGACGCAATGGGCCGTGGGCCGCTTCGATGACGATGACATCCCCGATCTCGTCGTCACGTATCCCATCAGCCCGGTGCTCGACACAGCCACCGTCGTGGTCTCGGGACGCGATGGCAAAACCAAGTGGCGGTCGCACTGCGGCAACGGCCCTCTGGCAGTCTATGACTTCGACGGCGATGGAATCGACGACGTGATTATGAGGGATCTTTACGAACGGAGAACTCTCGACGGCCTCACCGGGCGCGATCTCGTTCCCTTTGCCATGCACCCCGGCTATCACACTCCCGTCATTGCCCGATTTGACGCGAAACAGACAGCGCCTCGTATCTCGTGGCTGGGGGGAAGTTGGAGCCTGTCGGCCGACGCGGCTGATGGCGCCCAGCTCTGGAATCACTGGCTGACGCCAACCGGCGTGCAAGGCATCGGCGAACCCGACGGCGACGGCCGGCTGGCAATCGGCGGCATCACCGCCGGACAGATTTACGAACTGGGGGGACGGCTGACTCCCATCGACGGACCTGACCGCGACTTTTTGTGTCATGATTTGGCCAGCGGACGGCTCAAATGGTCGCTGCACGTCGGCAGTACGTCACCGGGATGTATTACCGGCGACCTGGACGGCGACGGCCGACACGAGTTCCTTCTGGGGACGACCGATGGCCGGCTATTGGCATTGCGCGGCGCTTCGCCCGAGGCCGGCGCAGCGCTTTGGGAGATATCACTCCCCGCGGCGGCGGGCGTTCCGGTGATCTGCGATGCCGACGGCGATGGCAAGATGGACGTCTTCGTGAGCTGTGCCGACGGCAAGCTATACTGCCTGGGAGCGAACCCGAAGGCCGCTTCAAAGTAAGCATCGCGAAGACCTTGGACTGACTGCTCAGAACGACACACAGAAAGGGACCGGCCATGCGATTCTTCAAACCGGCGAGCCGGAAGGGGCGAGGGTTGACTCGCTTCTACGGCAGTGCGGGATTCGCGGCTTGTTTTGGAATTTTTGCGATCTGCGGCTTTCATTCTGGAGCGGCTGCCGAAGAATTGCTTCTGGACGTGCGGGAGACATCGGGCTTCGCGCGGGGCGGCGCTCCGACTGCCCACAAAATCGTGCTTCCCAAAGCTGTCCCGCGGACAACGCCGTTTTCTCTTCACGACGATCGCGGCAACTCGGTGATCGCACAGTTCTCGCCCGCCAATGACGACGAGAGGCAAGACAACTGGTGGCTCGACTTTTCTGCCGCGCTGAGTCCCTGGCAAACTCGCCGCTACACCGTTCGCTATGGTCCAAATGTCGAGGCCGGCAGCGAGGGAACCGGTGGACATCGGCTTACCCAGGACGAAAAACTGTTTCAAATCTCCAATGCTCCGTACATCACGTGGAAAGTGCCGCGCGATCTCGCAGGACTTTTAACCTCGGTCGAATTCCCCCCCGTAGAACATCTGCTTCCCGAATCGCCGGGGCTGGTGTTGCGCGATCGCGAGGGGCGAGAACACGTCCTGGGGGCCGGATTTCATGCAGGCCGCGTTCTTCGCAGCGGACGCCGAGCCGTTGCGCTTGGTTTCCACGGCGACGCGAAAAACGCCGCACTGGACGGCGTGCATTCGACGGTCGAGCTCTTATTTCCTTCGCCGGTGAGTTGGGTCGAGGTCGATTGGACGATCGACGATCCGCAAAGCCGCGTGACCGGCATGTGTGCGGCCCTCAAGCTGGCGCTCGATCCTCCGCGTTCAGATGCCCCCACACTGGTTGATTTTGGGGCGGGAACGTGGGTTTAC
>DATGKC010000038.1:0-13831 GCA_035294845.1 Planctomycetaceae bacterium
CAGATTGCGAAACATCACCGGCTTGCCAAGCTGCAACACGGCCTGGAACCGGCCGGCCATTTCGACGGCTGTGATGGCCCCATCGCCGTTAAGATCGTATTGCCCGAGGCTCTCGATCGCGTTCGCCAACTCGCGGCGGCTGATCCGCCGGTCGAGATTCGCGTCGATCACCTCGAACACCGACTTGCCGTCGTGCGAAATGACAAGCTCCACGCGACTCTGCGACGAGGCCGACTCTTGCTCGACATAGGCCATCAATTCGTCTTCGAAGATCATCCCATCGCCGTTGCGATCGACCGACTTGAAGTCGGCGTTCGTAAGCCCCACGGCCGGAAATTCCTGTTCGGATAGGTACTTGTTCTTGTCTTGATCGGCCGTGCGAAATTTGAGTTTGTAGAATGTCCGGTTGTCGGCGACGGCCGCTCGATTGGCCTGCACGCGCAGCTCGATGCTGATCCCGTTCGTCGAGATGGCGACTTTACCCCCGCCGCGAGCCGACTCCTTCGAAGCCGCACCCAGCCGGTCTTCGATGACGGCGAGCTTCGGCCGCCCCGGCTTCGATTGCAGCAACTGGGCTTCGACGATGACATGCGGCGGCGGGCGACTCAAGAGCACTGCCAGCTCATCTTGGCTCAAGCTTTCGTCGCCGTTGGCGTCGAATGCGGCAAAGGCCTCGGCATCGATCCCCAGGCCTTTGCGCGCAAGCCCGTTCGTTCGGTTCGACGCCTGCGCATCGCCGTATCGTTGCCGCAGCTTGTCGACCGCCGTCGCGATCGAATCGGCCCCCTCCAGCAGAAGAAAAGGCTGATCGGTCGCCGGAGTTTGCGGCACCGCCGGCGCTTGGGGGATCTGTGGATTGCGAAACGGCTGCAATTCGTCGATCGTGAACGTCTCGTCGCTGTCGAGATCGAGCTTGTGAAGGGTCTGCGCGGCGGCGCCGAATTCATCGCGCGAAAGACGCCCGTCGCGATTCAGGTCGAGCAGCGCGAACAAATCAATGTTTTGCGTGGCCCGCTCAGGCCTGATCGACAGTAGAAACGTGCTGCCGAAGAGTCGGTCGATATAGGCCGCCAACTCGTCGAGAGAGACCTTGTCGTCCGCCGGGTCGTGATCGACGGCCTCCCAGCGATCAGCGATCGAAACGGTCTGGCTGGCGGTCGGCGACTGGACCAGGGGCGGAACGGCCTTGGCCTCTTCGCGATCGAGAAATTCGTCGCCGTTTTTGTCGTATTGCTTGACGAGCCGAGCCGCGTACGCCGTGCGAACCGATTTCAGACCTCGGCCATCGACTTCCACTCGAACCTGGATAAAGACCGGATGAGCCGGCGCCAGCAGCACGAGGTGATGCATGTCGCGATCGGCGCCGGGCGGCTCATCGGATGCGGCCGCGGCCGGCCGGCCCAGAAGGGCGGCCAGCAAGGCGCCGACCAGGACTAGCGAGACCTTCTTTCGGCGGAGCGAATGGCGCGAGCGGAGCATGGCGCTCTTATTGATCGAGCTACAGGGATATTTTGTTCATGCTAGCCGCGCCGACGCGGCGATTCCAGAATAAAGGCCGCCGGTAGCGGTACAATTTGCGGGCCGATCGCTGTGACGGCCCAATGATTGCATTTTTGCCATTTGGTGCGTCGAGGCGGAGCCTCGATGGCACTTCACTTCCAGGCAGAGCCTGGGAGCGAGAGCCAGAGCCAGGCCGCCGCAAAGAAAGACACGAGCCGGGCAGGTGATGCCCGGCTCGTTTCGACTGTCTTCCGGCAGACGAGTGTTGCGCTTGCGCGGGGCTCAGTCGGCGTAGAATTTGGTCATTTCTTCGACGATCAACGGCTCGGTCGAGGCGTTGCTGGTCAACTTGGCCCGCAGCCGCAGGTTGCCGGGCACTTTGCCGTTCACTCGAATCACGTACACGATTTTCGAACCGGCGGGCAGCTCGCTCAGGGGCTTGAAGTGCAGCACTCCCTTTTCCAGCGAGTGATCGGTGGGGCCCTTGGTGTCGATCAGATCGACTCCCTTGGGAAGCTCGCAGGCGATCCGCAGGTTTTGGGCGGCCTTCGAGCCGTCGTTGCGGACGCGAATTTCATACGCCGTTTGCGTCCCGACTTCGACCGGATCGTCGAGGTCGGCCACTTCCATCACGACGGCCGCGGTGCCGTCGACTCGCGTCGTGGCCCTGGCAGTCGCGATGGTGCCGTTCTCGCCCGAGGCCTGCACGTGGTGCAGGTATTCGCCGATCTGTTTGGCGTTGAGGTCGACCGCGACCTGCATCGACTGGCCGGCTTCGAGCCGTCCGATGAACCAACTCACGCTGCCGCTGGCCGCGTCGAACTTTCCGCCCTTGTCGGCCCTGATGAATTCGAATCCTTCGGGAACCAGGTGCACGACGCGCACATTGTCGGTCGCGGCGATGCCGTCGTTCGTCACCGTCACGACGTATTGTGCATGGCGGCTGACGTATCGCAATCCGGGGCCGGTCACCTCGACGCTCAGCTTCGGAGCGGCGATCCGGATTGCATTCTGAGCCCGTTGTGAAAGGTTCGACGATCCGCGGGCTTCAACCAACAGCACCGCGTCGCCGCCATTGACGGCCGAGAGGGGCAGGCGAAGTTCCCGCGATTCGCCCGGTCCCAGCGAGCCCACGCCCATTTCGACGGTCTTGCCGCGCGGATGTTCGAGGCCCTCGGGAATCCTGGCGTGCACGACCACGTCGTGGGCGATCCCTGTGCCAGGGTTCGAGACGGTGATGATTTGAGTCAGCGAATCGCCGACCATGACTTCCCGCGTTCCGGCGATCGCCAGGCTCAACTGCGGCTCTTCGACCTTCAAGACCGACGAGGCCACGCCGGTGAAGCGCACGGTGGCCGAGGTGGCCACTTCGCCGCGGCGGCCGGGAATCATCGTCACTTCAATCGCCTTTTCCTGTCCGGGTTCAAGCAGCTCGAAAATCCAGACCAGGTGGTCTTTGCTGTCGCTGGGGGAGGGATCGGCATCGACGAGCCGCACGGTCCGCGGGAAATAAGCCTCGACCACGATGTCTTTAGCGGCCAGCTTTCCCGTGTTCTTGACCAAGAGCCCGCATTTGCATTCCTGACCGACGTTGACTTCATCGTTTTTGGTCCATCGCAAGCTGACCATCGGCACGTCGTCGGTGCTTGTGGCGGCGACGACAACCTGCTGAGCCGCTGCCGGAACCACCGCGCTTTCCTGATCTTCGTCTTCCACAGCGGCGACCGGCTGAACTTTTGGAGCCGCCTCCGGTTTCTTCGGCGGCTTGGCCGGCGAGTGCTGCGCCGGCTTGATGTTGGCGCTGCTGCGGCTTGACTTCGGCGCGGCCGTCTTGGAAGTTTTGACGGGCTTTACGCTTCGCGGCGCGACAGGGGCCGTCACGTCGTCGTCGTCAATGGGATCTTCCAGATCGCGATCAACGGCCGGGGCTGCTTGCGACAAGCGTCCTTTCGCTGAACCTGAGCGGGCCGTGTTCTGGACCTGCTGGATGTTGCGATTCGTCGCGCCGGCGCGAACCTGATGGTCGGCGTGCCGAACGCCTGCGGGGCCTTTGGTGCCGCCGACCAATTGATTCTTTCCCGAGGCCGCGGGGAGCGGCACGTCCTCGTGGGCGAGGTCGGAGTCGGAGCTGTCGTTGATTCCGCATTCTTCGAGAATGACCTTGCGCCGCGCTTGGCTCGGAGCGGCAGCCGCGGCCGTCTTCGGGGCGCGACGCGACGCCGATTGCAGGTTGGCGCTGCTTCCAGAGGCGGGGGCCGCATCCGAATCGGCGAAGAGATCCTGGTAATAATTCTTGACCGCGGGCTTGGTGCTGGCCGAGCTGACGGTTCGGTTGCGAACGTAGCGCTGGGCCACCGGCGGCGTGTCGGCATCGTCGTCGGCGCTCGAATCGTCGGCGCCATCGACAGATTCATTGGCGTTGGCGGCCGTGGCCGATTTTCCGCCGCGCGAAAAGTAAAATATCTTTCCATTTTGGGCCTGGGGGGCCCCAGCCAAGAGCGGTCCCTGATTGTCCGCCGCATTGACTGCCCATGCCAAACCGCCGGCCACAACCGGCGCTGTAAGAATCCACAAGGCCCTGCGCATGCCAGGTCTCCTTCCGAGTAACAACGGTGACGGTGCAACACTCCGCTGACAAAATCGGTTGTGCCGACCGCAGCGCTTGATCCAATCTGGCAGACTTTGCCGGTTTTTCGGGAAAGTCGCGTGAAACGTTGAAAACGCGGGCCAATTCGGCGAAACTGCCATGCGCCCGCAGCCCGAATTGCCCGGATTAACATGTTTCGGCCACCGCTCATCCGATCGCTTTGCATCCTCCTATTTTTACTGTGCGGTTCAAAAATGCCCAACCTGCGCGCCGATATTGTGGATTCGCCGAAAATCGCCACCGGCTACGATCGTCCGGCGGCCAATCCGCATCAGAGCCGATCGGTCGTCATCGCTAAAAACGGGATCGTCGCCACCAGCCAACCGCTGGCAGTTCAGGCCGGACTGGATGTTCTCAAAGCCGGTGGCAATGCGGCCGACGCGGCGATCGCGGCCAACGCCGTCATCGGCCTCACCGAACCCATGAGCTGCGGCATCGGAGGCGACCTGTTCGCTATTTACTGGGAGGCGAAAAGCAAGAAGCTATTCGGTTTGAATGCCAGCGGCCGCAGCCCGTATGCCCTCGATCGCGCCGCCGTTGTGGCCCTGGGCCACGCCGAACTTCCGACCTCGGGACCGCTCTCGTGGTCGGTTCCCGGATGCGTCGATGGCTGGGAGGAACTGCGCAAGCGATTCGACAGCAAGGGCCTGGCTGAGTTGCTCATACCGGCGATCGACTACGCGGAGCAAGGATTTCCCGTGAGCGAGATCATCGCTCATAGCTGGGAGTCGGCGGTTGACTCGCTGGGCGAATGGCCCGATTCGGCCAAGACGTATCTGATGAATGGGCGCGCTCCGCACATCGGCCAGATATTCAAGAATCCCAATCTGGCGCACAGTTATCGCCTGATTGCCAGCGAAGGCCGCGATGCGTTCTATCGGGGAAAAATTGCCGCGAAGATCGTCGAGTTCAGCAAACGGAACGGCGGTTTCTTTTCGCTCCAGGACTTTGCCGATCATCGCTCAGACTGGATCGAGCCAGTGTCGACCAACTATCGCGGCTACGACGTGTGGGAACTGCCCCCGAACGGGCAGGGGATCGCCGTTCTCGAAATGCTGAACATTCTGGAGGCCTATGATCTCAGGACGATGGGCCCGACGAATCCGGAGTATCTCCATTTGTTCATCGAGGCCAAGAAGCTGGCGTTCGCCGATCGCGCCAAATTCTACAGCGATCCCGATTTTGCGAGTCTGCCGGTCAAGGAACTGATCTCCAAAGATTATGCCGCCCGGCAGCGGGCGCGGATCGACCCCGACCATGCCGCTGTGGACGTGCCGGCCGGCAGTCCGCTTTTGGCGCACGGCGACACGATTTATCTGACGGTCGTCGACAAAGATCGGAATTGCTGCTCGTTCATTCAAAGCCTGTATTTCGGATTTGGATCGCAGGTGGTTCCCGGCGATTTGGGCTTTGCGCTTCAGAACCGCGGATGTTTGTTCGCCCTCGACGAGCACCATCTCAATCGCCTCGAGCCGCACAAGCGTCCCTTTCATACCACTATTCCGGGGTTCGTCACCAAAGACGGCGCGCCGTGGCTGTCGTTTGGCGTGATGGGGGGCGACATGCAACCGCAAGGGCATGTGCAGGTACTGATCGACATCATCGATTTCGGGATGAATGTCCAGGAAGCGGGAGACGCGCCGCGGATTCAGCACTTCGGGTCGCAGACTCCCACGGGGCGCGCGATGGCGCCGGAAGGAGGATTCGTCGGCGTAGAATCGGGAATTCCCGACTCGTCGATCGACGCTCTCAAGAAAAAGGGGCACAAGGTCGTGCGGGCCGCCGGCTCGTTCGGCGGGTATCAGGCAATTCTCATCGAGGCCAAGCACGGAACGCTGCACGGCGGCAGCGACCCGCGCAAAGACGGGTGTGCCGCGGGGTATTAGCGCGGCGCCCGCGTCAATCAAAACGAGACCGCGGATATTCGCGAATGTATCGCACGGAGGAAAAGCGCCGCAGCACTGGGCGCACGATAATGACGATTGGAAAGACAGAACAAGCATGGCCAGTGAAAGTCCCGAAGGGGCGAGATTCGATAGCCCAGGGCGCAGCGCAGCGAAGCCCTGGGTTTGCGCCACAGCGCGCGATACGAGCCCCAACGGGGCGGGATTCCGCTACGAGCGCATCATCGACATCAGTGAAGGAATCTCGCCCCCGTTGGGGCTTCGCGCGCTCGATTGACGCCTGACCCAGGGCTGACGCGCCCTGGGCTATCGAATCGTGCCCCCTTGGGGCTGGCCCGGCGACTTCGTCTCCGACGAATTCATAGTCCACGGATTTCCTGAGGCATTTTGGCGGTGAAGCGCAATCTCTCGCTTTCGGCGATCATCAGCATCATCTTTTTCAATGTATCCGGGGGGCCCTACGGCCTGGAAAGCGTCCTCTCGGCCGGGGCGGGATTGGGCCTTTTGATGATCGTTGCCGCTCCCATCATTTGGAGCGCGCCGGTGGCATTGGTCTGCGCCGAGCTGGGGTCGACCCTGCCGGAAGAGGGGGGATATTACGCCTGGTCGAAGCGGGCGCTGGGACGTTTCGGCGCCTTCTGTCAGGGATTTTGGGCTTGGCTTTTCACCGTCGTCAACATGGGGACGTATCCCACGCTGTTTTGCGATTATTTGAGTTACTTTTTTCCCGAGGCCGGCGAAGAGGGGAGTTACGGGCTGCGGAAAGGGATCATGATCGCCATGATCTGGGCCTTTGTGCTGGTGAACCTGCGCGGAGCGCGCACCGTCGGAAATCTGTCTCGCGTCTTCATGCTGCTGGTGCTCTCGCCATTTGCCGTAATGATCGTGGTCGGCACTTATCGGGGAATCGTCGAGGGCTTCCCGCACAGCGCCGTTTCGCCGATGATCGCGCGGGGCAATACGTTTCAAGCCGCCTGCGCGACGGCAATTCCCGTCATCTTGTGGAACTTCCTGGGCTGGGATTCGATCTCGACTGTCGCCGGCGAAATGAACGACCCCCGCCGCGATTACCCACGGGCCCTTCTGGTCTCGATCCTGCTTGTCACGGCGGTCTATTTGATTCCCTCGGCGATCGCCCTCATGCTCGTGGGCGCCGACGGCATCGATTGGAAGACCGGCGCCTGGAGCATTGCGGCCGAAAGGATCGCGGGAAGCTGGCTGGGACAGTTCACCGGTGCGATGGGAATGGTTGCGGCGGCAGGGCTCTACTCGGGGCTCGTTCTGGTCTACAGCCGTGTGCCGTTCGTGATGGCAGGCGATCGCTTCCTGCCGCGAGCGCTGATGCGCTGCAACTCGCACGGCGCACCGTGGGCGTCGCTGGTCGTATCGGGAGTCATTTACTCAGCCGTGGTGCTCGCCTTTCGCAATCTCAATGAGCTGGCCGCTGCGAACGTGACGCTGTACGCCGCCATGATGTCGCTGGAGCTTTTGTCGTTTCTCGTGCTGCGCTGGCGCGAGCCGGGACTCGACCGCCCATTCAAGATTCCCGGCGGCTGGCCGGTTGCAGTGATCGTTTCTGCGCTCCCCATGATCTGCGTCGCCGCCGGCGCATACTATCACGTGGTGGAATTCGGCTTCTGGAATGTGATCGGGAAGCCGGTGCTGGCGATGGCGCTCGTGCCTCTGGCCTTCCCGCTCGTTCGATGGCGACAGAACGGGCCGCCGCCCGCGTAGCATAAGCGTCTCGCTTGTGGCCGTAGCATAAGCGTCTCGCTTGTGCAGCCCTGCCTGTCTTCGCAACCGCCAACTGTTCATAAGCAAGCGAGGACGCTTGCTCTGCGGGTCGATCCTTGCAAACTGCCTGATGCGCCCGCAAGATGGATCAGCCTCGACCGGAAAGTGCGAATTCATTGTCTTTAAACATGCAAAAAAGGAGCATCTCCATGATCGCCCCAATGCGCGCAGTCTCGATGTTTCATTCGGTCGTCCTGCTCGCCGCGATCTTCACAGCACCGGCCGCGTTCGCCGAAGATCCCAAAGCCTGGGTTGGAAAAAACCTGGAAGACTTGCAGGCGCTCTACAGGCAATTGCACTCGAATCCCGAGCTTTCGTTTGAAGAGACCAAAACGGCCGCGCGCCTGGCCGATGAGCTGCGAAAGCTGGGCGTCGAAGTCACGACGAACGTCGGCCGCCGTGGCGTCGTCGGTTTGCTGAAGAATGGCCCCGGACCGACGGTGATGATCCGCACCGACCTCGATGCCCTCCCCGTGACCGAGGCCACCGGACTCCCCTATGCCTCCAAAGTTAGCGTCAAGGACAAAAACGGCAACGACGTGGGAGTCATGCACGCCTGCGGTCATGACATCCATATCACGTGTCTGGTGGGGACGGCCCGGTACCTTGCCGCGAATAAGAGCGCCTGGCGCGGCACCGTGATGTTCATCGGCCAACCCGCCGAAGAGATCGGCGCGGGCGCAAGCGAGATGCTTAAAGACGGTCTATTCACGAAGTTCCCGAAGCCCGACTATGGACTGGCGCTGCACGTTGATTCGCACATGCAAACCGGCAAGGTGGGCTATCGCGCAGGGTACATTCTGGCCAACGTCGACAGCGTCGACATCACCATGCGCGGCAAGGGGGGACACGGCGCTTATCCGCACACCACGATCGATCCGATCGTGCAGGCGGCGCAGCTCGTCATGGACTTGCAGACGATCGTCAGCCGCGAAAATTCGCCGTTCGAGCCGGCCGTCGTGACGGTCGGTTCGATTCGCGGCGGGACAAAGCACAACATCATCCCCGACACATGCCGGCTGCAATTGACGGTCCGCAGCTACAGCGACAGAGTGAGGAAGTCGCTGCTCGACGCGATCAAGCGCAAGGCAAACGCCGTCGCCGCCGGGGCCAATGCGCCGGAGCCGATCATCGAATTCTCAGACGCCACGCCGGCGACGCGAAACGACGAGCGGCTGGTCGAGCGATTGGTTCCCGTGTTCAATCGCGTGCTGGGAGCTGAAAACGTCGTTCCCGTCGAGCAATCGATGGGTGGCGAAGATTTCAGCCAGTATGGCCTGGCCGGAGTTCCGATTTTCATGTTCCGGCTGGGATCGGTCTCGGCGCAGCGGATCGAGGAATTCGCGCAAGCCAAAAAACCGCTGCCGTCTTTGCATTCGGCTGAATACTTTCCCGTTCCGGAACCGACAATCGCCACCGGCGTCACGGCCATGTCGGCCGCGGTGCTCGATCTGTTGCCGGCGGCGAAGAAGTGACCGATCGCATTGGCGCACTACGCATATTGTCATCCCAGATACGTCGCGAAGGGTGGCCCGGCCGCGTGCGTCAGCACCGGCCCGGTCTCGCCAGCGACAAGAGGCCGCGCCATGCGGGTTCATTTTCTGAACACGGCACCCCGTTTCAGAATCAGGTGACAGAAGGCGGGCGATTTCCATTCGTACGATTCCATGAACGGCGCGCCAACCTTTCGTACTCGCTCTCTTCGCCAAGCGTGTCGTGCGCCCGCTTCGCATTGGCCAGTCGGCCGTCCTGGACTAAAATCGCCCGCATTTATACGATTTGTCCATCGGCCTGGATGATTCCCAGGCGGCCGGAACCATCTTCCGCCGCTTCAATCGACTCGAAGGAGACCATTCACAATGTCGTTCATTCGCGCGGCCGGCTTCAGCCTCGGTTTGCTTTTGGGGCTCGCCCACATGGCGCCAGCCGGATCGTGGCCTCAGTTTCGCGGCCCGGACGGCCAAGGGCATTCGCCGGCCAAGGGCTTGCCGCTCAATTGGAGCGAAACCGAAAACGTCGCCTGGAAAGTCGCGCTTCCCGGCCGCGGATGGTCGTCGCCGGTGATCGCCGGCGAGCAACTGTGGCTCACGACAGCCCAGAACGAGGGGCGCTCGCTGGCGGCCCTGTGCGTGAGCACCAAAGATGGCAAGCTGCTCCGCAACGTCGAGGTCATTTCGGTAACGACTCCCGGACCCGTGCATGGAACCAACAGCTACGCTTCCCCCACGCCGATCATCGAAGACGATCGGGTTTACGTTCATTTCGGTTCGATCGGCACGGCATGCCTCACCACCGAGGGCGAAATCGTCTGGAGCCTCAAACTCCCGCACGTGCAGGCCTATGGCCCGTCGAGCACGCCGGTGCTTTACAAAGACCTGTTGATTATCCCCTGTCACGGCACCGACGTGCGGTATTTGGTGGCGCTCGACAAAGACAGCGGCGACGAGCGTTGGAAAATCGAGCACGAAGGACGATATTCCGAAACGACGCCGTTGGTAATTCAAACCGCCGAGGGCGATCAGCTCATCTGCAATTTCGCCGATCACATCGTCTCGGTCGACCCGCAGACGGGCAACGAGCTTTGGACCGCCGAACAGGGAGATAACTTCGCTCAAATCCCGCGCCCGGTGTTCGGACACGGAATGGTGTACATATGCGGCGGTTATTTCGATCCCGTCGTGCAGGCGATCCGTCCGGATGGTCGCGGCGACGTGACGAAAACACACGTCGCCTGGAGCATGCGGCACTCATCGGTGCCGCAGAACCCGTCGCCGGTGCTCGTCGGCGACGAATTGTACATGGTGGGCGACAAGGGAATCGCCACTTGCCTCGACGCGCACACGGGAAAGCTGCATTGGCGCGAGAGATTGGGCGGGGGCTTTTATGCTTCGCTGTTGAGCGCCGACGGCCGCATCTATTTCTTCGACGACACGGGGACCACCACGGTCATTAAGCCCGGCCCGCACTTCGAGGTTTTGGCGAAGAACAAGCTCGACGGCAAACAAATGGCCTCGCCCGCCCCGATCGACAAGGCCCTCTATTTGCGCACCGACAGCCACCTGTACCGGCTCGAAAACGGTTCGTAGATCAAGCGACCAGCGATTTGTCAATTTCGGGTTCTGCGGAGATCCGGCGCCGTGCGTTCCAGCCACTCTCGTGCCTCGATGCTGGTCGTCTTTGTGGCTGTTGGGACTCGATTCTCAGCCGTTATTGGCGGCGATCCCGCATTGCCCGAACATATTCCGGCGGCGGCAAATGAGCCGTTGGCCGCGGAATTCTCGGTAGAAAAGGCGGCCATTTCGCTCGACGTTGCGGCGCTTGCGTGGCAATCGAAGAATCAATGCAGCCAGTGCCACGCGAATTTCATGTGCCTCATCGCCCGGCCGGCGGTCGCGTTGCCGTCGGCGCCGAAAGTACGGGAACTCTATGAATCCCTGGTCGCCGAGCGCTGGGAGAAAAGCGGTCTGCGCTATCCTTCGGAAGCCATGGTCGTCGCCGTTCCCTTGGCCTTTCATGACGCACAAACCACCGGCAAGCTGCACCCGCTCACGCGCAAGGCGCTCGATCGCATGCTGACCCACCAGCGTGCCGACGGCGGCTGGAACGGAATCGGCGGCGCCGAACGGACTTTCATCAACGAATACGAAGAAACGCTGCTGGCGGCCTTGGGAATCGCCGTCGCTCCCGAAAACTACGCCGCTTCCGACGCTCCCGCCAAGGCGCTCGATGACATTCGGACTTATCTCAAAGCGCATGCGGCACAGACGCCCTATCAGAAGGGCATGCTGCTCTGGGCGGCGCGCCACATCGGCGGATTGATTTCCGAGGCCGATCGCACGGCAGCCGCGCAAACGCTGTTGCAACTTCAGCACGCCGATGGCGGCTGGAACCTGCGTGGCCTGTTGCACGATTCCGAAGAATGGCAGAGCGGAAAATTCGCCGGCGGCCAGCCCAGCGACGGCCTCGGAACCGGCTTTGCCATCTTCGCCGCGCGAAATGCCGGCGTCTCTGCCGACGATCGGCGCATCCAGTCGGGTCTGGCCTGGCTCAAGCGCAATCAACGCGCCAGCGGCCGCTGGTTCACCCCTTCGCTCAACACGTACACGAAACAAAACCTGCCGTCAAATTCCGGCACAGCATTCGCGATCATGGCCTTGCGCGAGTGCGGCGAAGTCAGGCGACGTCCAAGTCCATGACTGCACCTGAGACGTCGTGCAGCACTGCGGCGTGCCGTTCTTCTTTTCGCTTCCGCCTCCCCCACATCGCCTTTTCGCCTTCTCCCGTGCAAAGGTCAAAAGGCGAAAAAGGATGATCGGCGACTGCGCGCATCGTCGTCATGAGAGCCGTGCTCGCCCGATGCAGACTGAAAGGCATCGGTTCCGAGAACGACTCGTAGTGGCGACCCCTGATGAATAAACTTGGAGTGAATAATTCTGGCTTAATAAATTTTTCGCTGCAGTGCTTGTGGCACTCTCCACATCTATCCAAGAGCTTTAGACTTGTGGAGCTGGCGCAGTGCTTGCAAGTGCCAACCTCTGCCGATCGTCGGCAGCCGTCCGAGATGAGAAAATATCCCGCAACTGCTTAGGCAGAATTCAGTTGCGATCTCCCCGCTTTATGCACAGACGGAAGACACCTTATGCATCCAGCTATGCATACGTGTTGTGGGTAAAAACGCATTCTCACGGTGTCGCGGCGCGCTACGACATTTCTCGATCTTCATTTGCAATTTTGCATCCGCCAAATGGCCATTCGCTGATGCTCGACGGCAGCAATCGCGCGCTGAATCGTAGCTTGCGAGCTGGTCGTGCGTCACGATGCCGAGTGGCCATTCAAGAGGTGAATACCCCTGCCGAAACACATTACAAATCCGTAACAAAAATTGGCGCAATGACTCGCGCTTGTTATCGTGGGCGCATTGCGAACGTGTTGCTTCTTTCGTCGTTCGTACTCTCGTCGGTTGCTCATCCACATCTTCGGGCCGCGTCTTTGGCAATGGAGGATTCCATGCCCACGGCCTATGTACCAGCCGGCTTATCAAGCGCCGGGCTGGCTCTGCTTTTGGATGCGTATGACTCGGCTCTCGACGTAAATGGCGAGCGCTGGGACTTCGCGGTCGAAATCGGCCTGCTTCTAACGGCCGGAGTTTCAGGCAACGCCCTGCGCTGGCTGATCTGAAAGGGATTTGCCGAACACGGCGTCGAGCTGCTGCCGCGCGATGGCAATGCCACGCGGCGCATCCGCCCGGTGAAATGGCTGAAGTTCGAGCGAAAATCGCGCGTTGTCCTTTCCAAGGCGGGAGCCGAGTTCGTCCGTCCGCTGTGTCGCGGATTGGCGATCGCGAGCGCCGACTCGTCCGCTTCCCGGGAGGCAGCTCACGGCACAAACGCGGCCTCGCTCGCCAAGCGCGAGGCGAAACCTGCCTGGGATGGCCGAACACTGATGTTTCGAGGCAACCTGCTGCGCGAATATACTCGCTCTGCCCCGAATGAGGAAGCAATTCTCGATGAATTCGAAAAGTCTGGCTGGATGGAACGGATTAGCGTGCCGGGTTACTTTGCTTCGAGCCGGGATCGCAAGGGCCAGCTCCATAATGCGATCAACGCGCTCAACCGCAAACAACATGTCAAGCGCATTCATTTCACCCGCGACGGCAAAGGGCACATCCGTTGGCAACAAATACCGGAAGCGGGTTTCAACATGCCCGGCCGCCGGCGCGCCGGAGCTATCGATCGAAAACGGCGCACGAAAGCGTGATTGGAGTTTTTTAATGATGTCGATCTGGCCCGATCGCCCGCCCGAATCGGTCCAAGATCGTCCTAATCTACCTTATCGAACCCTATCGAACCCTAAAAAACCCCTTGTCAAAGTTTCCGGTGAACCCAAGCATTGAGGGAACAACTCGAAATTCTGGCCGCCAATGACGGCGACCGCCGGTCCTGACCTCCGGGCCGCGTCGGGTTCACGATCGCCCGACCACAGAGGT
>DATGKC010000039.1:0-4903 GCA_035294845.1 Planctomycetaceae bacterium
TCCGCTGGGCGTCATTGCCGCCTATCGCCTGGTCAAGCCTTACTACCCGAAATTGCAACTCGTCCTGGCCGGGGGTCCGGCCGACGACGACCCGGAAGGAGCCGAAACTCTTCGCGAAGTCATGGATCGGGCCGGCGATGACAAAGACCTCAAAGTGCTGATGTTGCCTCCGGACGCTCATCGCGCGATCAACGCCTTGCAGCGCTCGGCCGTCATCGTGCTGCAGAAATCGCTCAAGGAGGGATTCGGCCTGACCGTGACCGAGGCGCTCTGGAAAGGCAAGCCGGTGATCGGCGGCGCCTGTGGAGGCATCGTCCTGCAAGTCCACGATTATCACACCGGCTTCCTCGTGCACTCGCCCGAAGGCGCCGCCTATCGCATTCGCTATCTCTTGCGCTACGCAGAAAAACGCGAGCGAATGGGGCACACCGGGCAGGAATTCGTCCGCGATCACTTCTTGCTCACGCGGCACCTGCGCGAGTACCTCACCATGATGCTGTGCCTCGACCAGCCCGAAAGCCGATCGCTCGTGGCCTGATCGCACTCTCTTCGCGCGGCGCCGTTGTTGGAGTTCAGGCCTCAGCCTGCGCACACCGACCTCGTGGTGTGAGCCGGCCTGTCATGGTTGCGCGGGCCAGCCGGCGGCAATGACTTGACTGGCGGCAGGCACAGTCAGAAGCGCGATCAAAATCGCCATCATCCGCAGCATGCGCCGATCTATGTGCACCACGTTCACCTCGAGCATTCATTGCCTCATTTCGTCCGGCAGGTCGGCAAAGGCGCCATTCTAGAATCAGCCAAGCCGGTTTGCCATTCGCGCGGCCCCCGTCGCCTTCCATTTTGCAATTTCAAATTTTCAATTTTCATTTTTCAATGAATTTTGGCGAGGCGACGAAGAGCCGGTCGATCTGGGCCAAATCACCGAACGGCACGTCATGATTCCCATGCGCGACGGCAAACGGCTGTCGGCCTATTTGTATTTCCCCAAAGGAGACGGGCCCTGGCCCGTCTTGTACGAGCAGCGGTACGCCGACCTGCGCGGGGCCGGCTCGCGCAAGGCGTTCGCCAAGCTGGCCGAAGCCGGCTACGTCGTGGTGGGTGAGAATTTCCGGGGGGCGCATCTTTCGGAAGGAACCTGGGTCGGCTACCGCGCTCTGGGTTGGGGAGAGCTAAAGGACGGATACGACACGGTCGAGTGGCTGGCCCGGCAGCCGTGGTCGACCGGAAAGATCGGGACGTTCGGCAGCTCTCAGGCGGGCTTCGCGCAGAATTTTCTCGCGGTGACTCAGCCGCCGCATCTGGTCTGTCAGTACATGATCGATACAGGACTCAGCCTGTTTCAGGAAGGCTACCGAATTGGCGGAACGACGCGACCGGAGCGCTTTAAGGCCCTGGACGCCGTCTGCCGCGATCCAAGGGAAAATCGGCAGTTGCTCGCCCAATGGTTCGCGCACCCCACCTATAACGCGTATTGGGCCGATGAAGATTGCACGCGCTTCATCGACAAAATGAACGTCCCCTGCTTCACGATCGGAAGCTGGTACGATTTCATGTGCGTGGGGTCGATCGAAAGCTACATCGGGCGACAACACCGCGGCGGCCCGGCTTCGCGAGGCAAACAGCAGCTCGTACTCGGCCCGTGGCTGCACGGCGGCTACCAGGGAAAGAACACCAACAAGGTCGGAGAATTGACTTATCCCGAGAATGCCCGCTTCGATGCCGAAAACCATCTATTGCGCTGGTTCGATCATTACTTGAAAGGAATCGACAACGGCATCGAGCGCGACGAGGCCGTTCGCTATTACGTGATGGGCGCCGTCGGCGAAGAAGGGAGCCCAGGCAACATCTGGCGCAGCGCCTTGGACTGGCCGCCGAGCGCGACTGCCACTTCCTATTATCTGCATGGGGGAGGCAGCTTATCGACCACCGCTGCCGAAGGCGCAGATTCGGCAACCGGCTTTCTGGCCGATCCGCTGAGGCCCAATTCGATTCCCGGCAGGGCCTTTCCCGGAGCGGCCGACGCACGCGACTTCGAGAAACAATCGCAAGTCCGCACGTTCACGACCGAGCCGCTCGAAAACCCGGTCGAATGGACCGGCAAGGTGTCGGCCGAGCTCTTCGTTTCGTCATCGGCGCCCGATAGCGACTTCATCGTGCGGATCAGCGACGTCTATCCGGATGGACGGTCGATTTTAATAGCCGATTATATCCGCCGCGGGCGGTACCGCGACGGCTTTGACAAAGAGGTCTTCATGGAGCGCAGTAAGGTGTACAAAGTGGCATTCGACGTGGGCTGGATGAGCCAGATTTTCAACCGCGGACATCGCATCCGCGTGGCGATTGCCAGCACCGGGGCCCCGTTCTTCGAGCCGAATCCGAATACGGCCGAGCCATTGACGATCGAATTTCCGCAGAATGCGGTCGTCGCGGAGAACCGCGTCTATCATGATCGTCGCCACGCCTCGCGCGTCATTGCCCCGGTCATGGAGTGAGCCGCTCAATCCTCAAATAAGAGAGTCCATCATGCTTCGATCGCTCGGCATTGCCAGCTTCGTACTTTTGCCGCTCGTATTTGCCGCTGCTCCCGACCCTGTCAGTCCCGATCCGAATTCGCCTCGCCCGATCGAAGCTGTCGATTCGGTGTTTACCGAGGAACTCACGTGGATGGAAATCCGCGATGCCATGAAGGAAGGCAAGACAACGGTCATCGTGGCCACCGGCGGAATCGAGCAGAACGGGCCGTACCTGGCGACCGGCAAACACAATTACATTTTGCGGGCCACGACCGAAGCCATCGCCCGAAAGCTGGGGAACGCCCTCGTCGCGCCGATTGTTGCGTTTGTGCCGGAGGGAGACATCGAGCCCCCCAGCCTGCACATGAAATATCCCGGCTCGATCAGCTTGACTGAAGAAACTTACCGCCGGCTGCTGACCGACATCTGTGCGAGCCTTCGCGCGAATGGATTTGCGCACATCGTGCTGATCGGCGACAGCGGAGGCAATCAGGACGGGATGAAGGCCGTGGCCGCCGCGCTCAACGCGAAATGGGCCGGAGGAAAATCACGTGTGCATTTCATTCCCGAATACTATGATTATGCGGGGGTCGAATCGTGGCTCAAGACGCAGGGCATCGAGCAAACGCCCGAGGGTCTGCACGACGATTTTGCGATCACGGCCCAAATGATCGCGGTCGACCCGGCGACCGTGCGAATGAAGCAGAGAATTGCCGCCGGTAAATTCCGCATCAACGGCATCGACCTGGCGCCGGCCGAAAAAACGATCGAATGGGGACGCAAGATTGTCGAGCACCGTGCGGAAATCACCGTGAGCGCGATTCGGCGCGCGATCGGCAAAAAGTAGGCGGGTTTCTCCGAAACCCGCATGGTGTGACGCTTGGCGCCATCTTCGGAACGAAATCTGCGCCATGGTTTGCACCGAAGCGCGGACCCAATCCCGGTCCGGTTGAAGATCGAACCTGTGCGGCACAAGTTCAATATCGCCGGACAGTCGATTTGCGGGTTTCGGAGAAACCCGCCCACACTAGACTTTATCGATGCTTTTGCTTTCCGTAAAAAACGTCGTTCGTCAATTTGACGTCGAGCCGGTGCTGGCCGGCGTCGACTTCGAGGTTCGCACTGGCGAGAAGATCGGCCTGGTGGGACCGAACGGAGCCGGAAAAACGACGCTTCTGAAGATTCTGGCCGGGTTGGACCACGCCGATTCGGGGGAATTCATCCTGCATTCTTCGGCTCAGGTGGCCCTGCTCGAACAGGCCGCCCAATTTGCCGACGAGCGCACATTGCTCGACGAGGCGAAGTTGGGGCTTGCCCCGCTCTATGCCTTGCAGGACGAAGCCGAACGAGTCGCCCGTGCCATCGGCTCGCAAGGCGATTCGCAGGCCGGCGAAAAGCTGCAGCGCCGCTACGATGCCTTGCAACACGAGCTGTCGCGCCATTCGGCCTACAATATTGACCATCGCGTCGATGAAGTGCTCTTGGGGCTGGGATTTGAGCGCGGCGAATATGACCGGCCCATCACGCAGTTCAGCGGCGGACAGCAAAACCGCGTGCTGCTCGCGCGGCTGTTGCTGGCGGCTCCCGACCTCATGCTGTTGGACGAGCCGACAAACCACCTCGACATCGCCGCCACCGAATGGCTCGAAGATTTTCTCGCGCATTGCGAACAGGCGATTCTGGTCGTCAGCCACGACCGCTATTTTCTTGACAGGGTGACGAACCGCACGCTCGAGCTCAATGCGGGAACGACGGCCGACTTCCCCGGGAATTTTTCCACCTACTGGAAACTGAAAGAAGAGGCGGCCGAGGTCGAGAATCGCGCCTGGGAAAAGCAGCAGGCGTTTATCGAAAAGACCGAAGACTTTATCCGCCGCAATTTTTACGGCCAGAATCACGCGCAGGCCCACGACCGCGAGAAGAAGCTGGCGCGGCTGGAAAGAATCGAGCGCCGGCGGCAGATCGTCGCGCCGGCGATGAGCTTCGGCAAGCCCAAACGGACCGGCGATTGGGTGATCGAAGCCACGGACCTTTCCAAAGGTTTCGATCGGCCGCTGTTCCAAGACGTTTCGCTGCAAGTCTTGCGCGGCGATCGCGTGGGTCTGTTCGGGCCCAACGGGTGCGGCAAAACGACTTTGCTGAGAACGCTCTTGGGCGAATTGCCCCCCGATGCGGGGACCGTGCGGTTTGGAACGAACGTCGAAATCGCCTATTATGACCAGCAGCTTGCGAGCGTCGACCCCGACCTGGACGTGATCGACGCCGTGCGGCCGGCCAACGACCCCGCCCTGCTGCCGGCCGCCGTTCGCGATCTGGTCGCCCGGTTCGGCCTGAAGGGCGACATCGTCTTTCAAAAAGTGGGGAGCCTCAGCGGCGGCGAAAAGAGCAAG
>DATGKC010000040.1:0-6950 GCA_035294845.1 Planctomycetaceae bacterium
CTGGCGCCCCCCACGGACCAAGCGTTTTCGGCCTTGCTGGAAGACCTCGACGCGCGGGGCATGCTCGACGAAACGCTCGTGGTCTGCATGGCGGAGTTCGGCCGCACGCCCCGATTCAATCGCGTCGCCGGGCGCGATCACTGGGGACACGTCTATTCGGTGGCGCTGGCCGGCGGCGGCGTTCGCGGCGGCCAGGTGTATGGGGCCTCCGACCCGATCGGCGGCTATCCCAGGGAGAACCGCGTGCAGCCGCAAGATCTGACGGCCACCGTCTTTCACTGTCTGGGCTACGATCCGCAGACCGAAATCCACGATACTTTGGGACGGCCCCTCCCGTTGAGCCGCGGCGAAGTCATTCGACAAGTTCTGAGTTGAGCGGTTCGCTGTCGTTCAGGCTTTAGCCTGCCAGCTTGGCGTTGAGCATTATCTCGCTCACGAAACCATGAGAGCCAGCGCGCACCACCGCGTCAAACTGCGCAGCCTGAAGCTGAACTCCAGCACGATTTGTCCCAGCCGCGATGCTGTTGGAGCGATGGCCCCGTCAAGTGCGCGCTCGGCATGCGCATTGCCGGCGCCGATTCGCGATTGCCTGCACACAGACGCGCCGACACCCCCCCTCGATCCCCCCGTGAACGGGGGGAGGGACGCGGGGGTTTGCTGGAGTTCAGGCTTTAGCCTGCGCAGCTTGGCGTTGAGCATTGTCTCGCTCACGCAACCATGAGAGCCAGCGCGCACCACCGCGTCAAACTGCGCAGCCTGAAGGCTGAACTCCAGCACGATTTGCCCCAGCCGCGATGCTGTTGGAGCGATGGCCCCGTCAAGTGCGCGCTCGGCGTGCGCATCGCCGGCGCCGATTCGCGATTGCCTGCACCCAGACGCGCCGACACCCCCCCCTCGATCCCCCCGTGAACGGGGCGAGGGCCACGCGGATTTGCTGGAGTTCAGGCTTCAGCCTGCGCAGCTTGGCGTTGAGCATTATCTCGCCCACGCAACCATGAGAGCCAGCGCGCACCACCGCGTCAAACTGCGCAGCCTGAAGGCTGAACTCCAGCACGATTTGCCTCAGCCCGAAATTGCGATGGGCACTGAAAATCGCCAACCCACGGATCGCATCGATTGCGCGGTCAAGAAGACATACGGGCAAGCGAGACGCTTGCCCTACGAGGCACGGCATGCGGCTTATGTTTTACACGCGTTTCAGCCGAAACACTTTGGCATAGACATTCAGTTTCTCACGCAGCGACATGCGCCGCCGCGGTCCCGCTGTGTGGCGCAGCAAAAGAAACGTGAGATCATCCTCGGGGTCGCAGCCGCCGCGGAAGCGGTCGAGAGCTTCAATCAAGGCGCGGGGGATCTGTTCGGCCGCCGGCTGCTTGAGGCGCCGAACCATTTCGAGCAATCCCGTTTCGCCGAGCAGCGCGCCATTGCGATCGGCCGCTTCGACCAACCCGTCGGTATAAAACAACAGACAATCGCCGCGCTCCAGCGGGATTTCGTTTTCGTCATATCCCGCCTCGCCATCGATTCCCAAGGGCAGATTCGCGGCGCCGGTCGATGCCGTTTCGTCGGCTCCGGACGCAATCGACCACTCGCCGGCCTTCGCGCAAAAATACAAGGGAGGCGGGTGCCCGGCATTGCAGATCGTAAGGCGGCGATTGCTGGTCAGGTAGGTGGCGACGATCGCCGTGGCGAAACGGCCCGCCCGCCCCAGCGCGGCGAATTGGCCGTTCAGCTCTTTGACAAGCCGCGAATGACTCTTGCGATTGATATTCTGCCGCATGAGAGAACGAAGCTCGCGCGCGAGGTCGGCCACGTCGGTTCCGTGACCGGCGACGTCGGCGAGAATGAAGCGCGTGATAATTCCCCCGCCGCACAGCGAGACGTAATGCACGTCGCCGCCGGCGGTCGCTCGTTCGAAGGGGCGGCTGTAAATCCACAAGTCGAGGCCGGGCGTCGAGACGGCGTTCTCGGCGTCGTGGCTGCCTCCCCAGATTTCCATGCATTGCAGCGTATGCTGCACGAGGCATTCATTGAGCGCAGTCATGGCCGATCTTTGTGGATGGAAGATTGATTTGTGCGAGCCCGCAAGACGACTATTTTATCGGCCCCGTCCGAAATTGCGATCGGCGCGCCGTGTGAACTGCAGCGCGTCGGGTGGCGGGGTCAGAGCGATCGCTTGGATTGACGCTGCCAAAGCAAACATGCCTTGGCAGGGTTTTTGCATTACCGGCGATGCTGTCCGAGCGATGGCCCCGTCAAGTGCGCGCTCGACATGCGCATCGCCGGCGCCGATTCGCGATTGCCTGCACCCAGACGCGCCGACACCCCCCCCTCGATCCCCCCGTGAACGGGGGGAGGGACGCGCGGGACTGCTGGAGTTCAGGCTTCAGCCTGAGTCTCCAGCGCGCACTCAGCTAGAGCTTGGGAATTTTGATCTCGATGGAGATGCGGTCGTAGCGCGGGTCGCGGAAACCTTCCTGGAACGTCATGCCGAACCCCTGGCCGAGCTCATATTCGGCCCGGTGGGCCCACGGAGTGCCGGGATGCGTTTTGCGCACGAAATCGAATTGCGATTTGGCCGCCTCGAGCTGCTTCTTCAATTCGTCCATATCGACTTTGGTGAGTTTGATCTGCCGGTCGGTCGGGGCGATCATCTCGTGGACGCGAATGATGTTCCACACGTTGTTCTGCGGATTCTTCGGCTTCGGAAAATTGTTGAGATAAGCGTCCATCGCCAAAAGGAATTGAAACAGACGCACGCGATACGCCAGGACTTGCGCATACACCAGGTCGAAATCGGCCCGCCAGCGCTGCGATTCTTCGCGATCGCGCAGCGGTTTGGCCCGGTCGAGCACCTGCACGGCCTGGTTTAACAGGCCCATCGCCCTCAAGGCCCGCTCGAACGACTCTTGTCCCGCCGGTTTGAATCGCGCAGGATCGCTGCTGTACCACGTTTCCTGAATCCGCAGTTTCGGGTCGAGAAACGGATTGAGCAGTTTGACCACGTCCCAGACCGCCGTGCGGAACTTGCTCTTAGCGCGCAGCTCTTCATATTTGCGGCGCGGGACCAGCTCGGGGGTGTATTCCTTCATGTCGAGAAAGGCGAATTTCCGCTTGTCGATGGCCGCCTGACCCACGAGGCTTTCCTCTTCGTGAGGCAGCACAAAGAAAATGCCCCCCGTTTCCTTGGTGAGCCGCGCCTGTTCATACGGGGCAAATCCGCTCGAATGCGCGTCCCAGCGCTCATGCAGGCCGTCGAATTGCAGCGCCTCGGGCATGGCCGTCTCGGGCCCGCGGTTGATCTCCAGCCAGTGCGAAAGGCCGTATTTGGGATCGACCCATCGCATTCGGGCGATCGGAAATCCGAACACCGACTCGCGCCCCAACACGTACACCGGCGCCCGCGACGTCACCGCCTTGCGGATCGCTTCGTCCAGCAAGGGCCCCTGGCCGTCGTCTCCCGATTCGTCGGTGACGATGATGATCACCAGCTTGCGGCGGGCGCGGCTGGCCGATACGCGGTATTGATCGAGAACCTTGTTCAGCGCCCCGAACATGTTCTCGATGCCGCTCTTGTCGATCCCGATTTTGTCGATGGCCGAGCGGATTTCGGGAATATCGGCGGTCGGCTTGGGCGTAATGGCCGTCGCCGTTTCGCCGAAACTGTGGACCGCTGTCAGCAGCGTTTCTTTGTCCATTCTCATCTTGGGATCCCGCTCGGTGGCGATTCCCAATTCTTCATAGACTTTATGAAACTGTTCGCGGATCTCCTTCTGATCGTCTTTCATCGACTCGGATTCGTCGAACAGCCACACGACCAGAAGCTTCTCTTCGCGCAGCATGCGCAAGAGCTCTTGCGTAATTCGGCCCAGGGCCGCGCCGTAGCCCTCGGCGACCGCCGTCGGCTCGCCTTTGATTTGCACCTGGCCCAGGTCGGTTCCCAGCGTATCGCGGCCGGGAAGGCCGGGCTCGCCGGCGCCGACATTGATCGTGGGATCGCGAAACTGGCCGGAGCCGTTGATCTTGGCATCGGAAACGCCGAACCCCCCGCCGCCGCCGGTTCCCCCTCCTCCGCCCCCCGTGCCCGATCCCACGGCCAGCCCCACCGCCTGCAGGCTTCCGCCGCCGGGAACGATATTCAACGTTTCGGCGACCTCGGTGTCGGAATTCAGCTCGCGCGTGAATTCTTCGGCGGGGCGATCGGCGTCGTAGACCGGCTCGATCGCCAGGGCCAGGTCTTCGGCCCGGTGCCGGAAATGAAAGAACGCCAGCGAGGCGCCGGTCAGCGTGTGGAAGATGAGCGAGAGCGCAAGCCCTGTCAGCTCGATGCCACGATATTTGAACATGGTTCCGGCCGCCCTCACGGCCCAGGTCAGAGCTTGGGCCTTTCGCGCGGGGGCGTCGCAGGTTTTTTGCTCGCCTCGGTTTTGGCCTTCTCTTCGGCCAGACGAATCTGCCGCCTGGCTTCTTCTTGCGTCGTGTTGGCGGCGAAGAGTCCCGGGTTCTTACGTTCCTTCCATTCCCAGCCCATGGGGGTGGCCAGCTCTCTCTCGGCCAGTCGCGCCCAGGGGGTTTCGGGATGGTCGTCGATGACGCGCTTCAAATACATCGAAGCCTGGCGCTCGAATTTCTTCACGTCCTGCGGGGCGTTGATCGTTTTCGACGGTTGAATCCGCCATTCGTTGCTCTCTTTTTCCTGAAACGATTTGGGAGTCCCCTTCATTTCGGCCAGCATGCTGTTGTATCCCGAGGCCCTGACTTTCATCGCCAGCGCGCGGCCGATCGCCAGATCGTATGCGGCGCGCCACCGCGGCTCGCGGACCTTCTCGCGGTCTTTCTCGCCTTGCGAGAGCAGCCCCACAAGC
The DNA here is from genome assembly GCA_035294845.1 of Planctomycetaceae bacterium. Classification (GTDB taxonomy): domain Bacteria; phylum Planctomycetota; class Planctomycetia; order Planctomycetales; family Planctomycetaceae; genus JACQFH01. The sequence goes on from DATGKC010000040.1 coordinate 4,866, forward strand.
TGGTTGATTTTGTAGAGAAAGTCGGCGGCCGGTTTTTGCGCCTCGGTCATCGTTTCGCGGAGCACGTTGTCGTTGTACGCCGGAAAATTCAGACGCGGGAGAAGCACCGTCTCGATCTTCGTGGCCTTGGCCGCCGTCACCAGCGCGCCTTTGGCCTTGTTCTTTTCGACGCTCTTGACGTAGTCGCGAATTGGCCGGTAATCGGGCTGGTAATTTCTCATCACGGCCGGGTCGAATCGCGGGCCCTTGTCGTCTTCCTGGGCGATCAGGTATTGCCCGCCCGTTTCTTTGCAGAGCCGCGTGAGGGCGTAAGGCCCGTAACCCGACGACATGCGAGAGAGATCCGGGCCATTGCCGCCCCAGAAGCCGAGCACGATCGATTCGGGCTCGACCGTCTCGGGGCCGGCGTCGACTTCGACGTCCTCATTCGTGCCATCGGCGTATTTCCAGTTGACGTAGCCTTTTTCACGGCCGAACAGAGCGGCGTTCCCCACCGTGTAGACCCTGATTCCCGCGTGGCGGCAGGCGGTGATGGCTGATTCGAGGTGCTTCTCGGCATCGTCCCCCTTCTCATCCGTGATGATGAAAATCAAAATGCTGCGCTTCTTCGCGCGTTCGCCCTTGAACTTCACGACCAACTGGTTGACGGCGGCAAAGACGTTTTCTTTGCCCGAAGGGTCGTCGGGAATCGCGCGGATTTTGGGGATCAGCGACTTGGTGTCGTCGAGCGGCTTATCGGTGAGCAGTTTGAATCCCTGGCCGTAAGTGGCCGCCGCCGTTTGCAGCGCGCCTTTGCCTCCCTCGTCCATCGATTCGAGCTGGCGATAGACGTTCTCGAAGCGGTCGGCAATCGTGTCGCGGCGCTCTTTGAGCGAGAGCGACTGGTCGAAGAGCCAGATCACCGTCGTCTTATTTTCATGCAGCGACTGAGCAATCTCCCACGTCAGCCGGTCGATCGCCCCGCCCACGCCGCCGCCGTCGGGTCCCGCGAGATTGACGACCCCCCCGCCGATCGCGCCGGTTCCCAGCGAGGCGGTCAGCTTCTCATCGGCGGGCTTGAGCATCGCGTCTTCAGCCACGCGCACATCGGGGCCTTTGATGTACTGGTCGACCCGTTCCTGCACTTGTTGTTCGACCTGCGGGCCGGCCTGCGGACCGGCCGTCACGAGCGCCGTCGTCTGCCCCGCCGACATCGAGGTGACTTCGCTCCCGATGCCGACTTGATCGACCGACGTCGTTTCGAAAGCCGTCTCATTCTGGATGTCTTCCAGCGCATCCAGAACAATCGATTCGCTCGATTTTTGGCTGTGCAGCCGGAAGCCCAACAAGAGCAGCATGATCACCAGGTGAATGCCGACGCTGGCCAGCCAGCCGGGCGATTCCCGCCACGAGATGGGGCCCCATTGCCGAGCCCACGGCAGCCGCTCGAACAGCCCCGGCTGCCGACGGCCCGGCGCAACCGAACGCGGCTCGGCAGAGATCGTGCTGCTCACTGCTGGGCTCCACTTGCGGTGAGGAAACGTTTAGGCAACTTCTTCAACCTAAGTTTAGCAACGAATGGGGTTAAAGAAAACAGTTTTTCGAAAAACCGCCTCGATTTCGGAGCTGCGATCGACGCATTTTGATCCATTGCGGCAGAATGCAACAGCACGGAATACGATCGTTGATCGGCTCGCCGATATCGCCGATCGACGAAAAATCATTTGATTCGCTGAATATCGGCCAATTCCGGTCGTAAATCGGGCGTCGCTCACTCATCACGACGGAGCGTGATGACTACTTTACGCATCACGACGCCATCGTTTCGATCACGAAATGCACCCCGCGTGCCAAACCGCGCCGGCGGCGGCGAAAAGGCACGTAGAGCAAGCGTCTCGCTTGCTCGTCACGTCTTGCGACCCTCAATTTCGCATCGGGCGCACAAGCGAGACGCTTATGCTACGTAGCGTAAAGTAGTCATCACGCTTTTGTAGGTTTGTCAAGCATTTTTTTTGTTCCAATTTCAGGACCATCGGTGCGCACGATGGGTGTGGTTTTTTTGCGAGTGCATCTTTCCCCCATCGCTTGTGATTCTTGCCGGTGTTC
>DATGKC010000041.1:0-3027 GCA_035294845.1 Planctomycetaceae bacterium
ATTCCCTCCGGAATGGACGGACCACGCGATCGAATGCATCGCTCACTTGGTCGCATAACGCACGCCCGTCGCCTGCGTCTTGCGTTTGAAGACTTTATCGCCGGCCGTGGCATAGAGCGTGTCGAGGTTTCGTCCGCCGAAACAGATGTTGGCAAGCGGCCCCACATGCGGCTTCAAGATCGTTCCGCCCAGCCGTCCGGTGGGATCGAACATCTGCACGCCCATTCGCGTGGCGACATAAAGTCTTCCCGCAGAATCGATCTTCATGCCGTCGGAGCCGGGTGATGTCGCATCCGGAGCAACCTGGAGAGGCCCGTAGTATTTTTCGCGGCTGGTGAGGCTGCCGTCGCGTTCGACGCGGTACGTCCACAGAATCGGGGCAGCCGATTCGGTGACGACCAGCGTTCCCTGATCGGCCCAGAGAATGACGCCGTTGGGATGAATGCCCTCGGCGACAATCCGCTTTTCGCGCTGCGGATTGATGTACCATACTCGCCCGCCCGGTGGGTCGGTGAAATAAATCCCGCGGTCGCCGGCGACGACCAGATCGTTCGACCTCACGTCGTCGGCCACGGTATGCACTTGCGCGTTTGCGTCGTAGGCGACGATTTTCCTGTCTCCGTCTCGACAGCCGTAAAGCAGCCCGTCGGGGCCGAACATGAGGCCGTTGGTATTCGCCGTTCCCTCGGCGAACAGGCTGACTTTGTCATCAAGGCCGATCTTGTAAATGCGACTGGCGGGAATATCGGTGAAGAAAATCTGCCCCTCGGCATCGACGGCGGGCCCTTCGGTGAACTTATATCCCTCGGAAACAAGCTGCCAGCCCTGGCCGTCGATCAACACGCCCGAGACCGACATATCCTGCGCCCAAGCCACCTCGGGAGCGAGAAGCAAGGCAAGAGTGAACGGCAGTATGCGGAACATTGAGCGCGCCTCAAAAAAGTTTGCGACAGTCGGGCCACATCCAAGCTTACGGAGATTGGCTGTGCAGTTTCCGGACGAAGTCGCGGTGCTCATCAGCGGCCAGCCCCGATTGCAGGACCACGAGTACGCGTGCTACGTTTCCGTCGACCATCGCCGCCGGATCAAGCCAGAGGCCGGGAAAAACTTCGCTGCGATAAATGCCGTCGTTTGCCAGCGGCAGCCGATCGAACCGACCTTCGCGCAAAATAAACCAGTCGATCGACCGTTCGAGAACGCGCCACACGATGTACTCGCGAACTCCGTTGCGGCGGTAGGCATTCAGCTTGTCGTGCAGGTCGTAGCTGACGCTCGTCGCCGACACTTCGGCCACGAGCTCCGGCGGCCCTTCGAGAAGTCCTTCGACGATTCGCGTCGCGCCCCCGAATTCGGGCTGGATGCGCAAATGCACATCCGGCTGCGGCTCATTGTCGTGGTCGAGCCGAATCGTTGCGTTGTCTCCACCGGCCACCCCGGGAGTTTGTATTCGGTAGTTGCCGATCCACGTGACGAGGTCAAAATGCGGATCGCCGTGGCCTTCCGTGGAAACAGGTGACGGCATATAGACGACCCCTTCCACGAGTTCGGCTTTATTGATTTCTGGCATTGCGACGTAACGCCGCTCGAATTCGGCTCGCGTCAGTCGGTCACCCACCTGCAACCGGGGAATTTTTTCCGGAGGGGGCGATTGTGGAAGCGGAGAAGTCTGCGTCGCCATGCGCCATGACTCACTGTGATGGATGCTCGTCGGAAATTGCACAACTCTATTTTACACGAGTGGCTGCGATCTGCGATATCGATTCGATCAAATCGGCCCGGGCGCCGCCCTTGTGCGCAGCGTCTCGAACGAGGCAATTCACTTGGCGGCAGGCGGTTGGCCATCGTCGGCGCGCCACAGCCAGCGCAGCGATTCGGGGAGCAGTGCGCCGCCGTGCTTGGCCGTGTGTCCCCCGTCGCCGTACTCGAAACGATAGTCGTACTTCGCAAATTTGAGCGCGGCGGCCATCTCCTGATTGGCCAGGGGCCAACTGCCGTGCACGTTGTCGAGATCGCCCGAACCATCCTGCAGAAACACTCGAATCGGCTTGCGCTCGGTCTTGCGGATCAAGGCCGGATAGGCGTGCCCGCCGCGAATATTCGTGAAGCTCCCCACGTGAGAAAGCACTTTGCCGAATGAGTCCGGCCTCTCCCAGGCGACCGTCCAGGCGCAAATGCCTCCCGAGCTGATGCCGCAAATCGCGCGGTCGCCGGCTTTGTCGCTGAGTTTATAACTCTTGCCGACTTCGGGCAAAATTTCCTCGAGCAAGAACCGGGCGTATTGATCGCCCAGGCTGTCGTATTCAAAACTGCGGTTCGGCCGCGGCTTTTGATCGGGACCGCCGGGAGGAATGCTCCCTGGATTAATGAACACGCCGATCGTGACGGGCATCTCTTTCTTATGAATCAGATTGTCGAAGACGACCGTTGCGCGAAATCCGCCTTTGGGATCGACGTAGCTTCCCCCGTCTTGAAAGACCATGACGTTGGCCGGTCGAGAAACGTCGTACTGCTTGGGAACGTAGACCCAGTAGTCGCGCTCGGTCCCCGGGAAGATCTTTTCGCTTTTCCAGGCGTGCTTGGTGACAGTTCCCTGGGGGACGCCCTCATGGACCATCGAGTCGGGACCAAGCTGATAATCGTCTGCAGCCGGCAGCAATGCCTGGCCAGCCGCGAAGGCGCTCAATCCCAGCATTGAACCAAACAACGGCCTTAAGACCCTGGAGCGAGTCGCTGTGAAGACAATGGAACATCTTGGCATCATGATGCATCCTCGTGATCTAAATCGACAGCGCGTCGAGCGCTTCCTGGCGGTTGTCGTAAATCGCCCACAGCGTATCGAGCGACGTCACGGTGAGCAGCTCGCGGGCCAGAGGACTGGGCCCCGAGATCACCAGTTCGCCGCCGCGCGTCTTCACGTATTTATGGCAGCGCAACAGCAGCGACAGGAACACTGAGCCGAAGAATTTCACCTCGCTCAGATCGAACACGACCATCGGCGTTTTTGTCTTTTTGAGCGGCGCCATCACG
>DATGKC010000042.1:0-5167 GCA_035294845.1 Planctomycetaceae bacterium
CCGGAGCAGGCCAGCGGCGAGGGACACGCCTCCGACGGTCGCAGCGACGTTTACTCGCTGGGAGTCGTTTTGTTCGAGCTGCTGACCGGCGAGCGTCCATTTCGCGGAAATACGCAGGCTCTACTCTATCAGACGGTGAACTCTGACACGCCATCGCCTCGGACGCTCAACCGCAGAGTGTCTCGCGACCTCGAGGCGGTCTGTCTCAAAGCATTGGCCCGCGACCCGAACCGCCGGTACGCCAGCGCTCGCGACTTCGCCGAAGACTTGCGTCGGATTCTCAGCGGCGAGCCGGTCAAAGCGCGGCCGGGGACTCTCGTCTCGAAGGTCTGGCGCTGGTCCCAGCATCCGGAGCGGATTCGCGATACGGGCCGAATCACAATGTTCGTGGGACTTTTGCTATTCGGCTGGGCCTTGGTGGGCGCCACGCTGACTCTGATCGGCGTTTATGATTCCCAAGCGCGCAGGCTCGAAGCCCTCGCCTGGCTGGCGGGATATTCGGCCCTTTGGATCTTCGTGATTCTCGTGGGAATCGCGACGATCCGTTACAACAGACAGGCGATCTGGCTGGGGTTGTTTATGGGCGCGACGCTGGTGGCTCTGACGCTGCTGATGCTGCTGACCGAATCGGGCCCCCAGATGGGAGGGCTATTCGGCAGGGAGCAATCCTATTCGCCGCTGTACTCGCTTTTGGCGATGCTCGCCTTAATCATGTTTGCCGAATTTATCGTTGCATTGATCGCGTATCATTCGAATCCGCATGTCGTTCGCTGGGCGCGCACGAGCCGATCGGCAGCGAAAACAGGCGAACCGCACAGCACGATTCCCATCGTCCGATCACGGCGATGAGGCCCTGGATATTGCGGCCTCTCAGGACGGGGCCATCGACTGCGTGCCGCGAAATTGCTTGAAGTGCGGATGATCGGGAAGCGCGAAAAACTGCGCCACGGAAGACAGCGCCTCGCCGCGCTGTTCGATGTGCCGTTCCTGAATCGGCCCCAGCACGCCCGACGCATTGCGCAAGTAATCGATGCGAAACGGATCGAAGCCCATCAGCCGAGCGCACGTGGCGTCGACTGCCGGCAGATTGACCCCCAGGGCGACCACATGCGCCGGCTTGGCCTGCCCCATGATCGGCCCATCCCCTTCCATCCCGATGACTCCATCCACGATGGCCAGGTGCGGCCTGACGGCGGCCGTGATGTCGAGTATCGACCGGCCGATCCCGGCGTGATGCAGCACATTCTTCGGCCACCCGTAGCAGACGCCGGGCATCACGCCGAACAGGTTCTTCATCGAGAGCGTCACGCCCGCCCAGTGATGCGTCTTCATCTTCGGAAGCGAGACGATGAAATCGGCGCGGCGCAAGGCTTGCGGCAGGTAGAGTTTTGAAAGCGCCGTGAATCTCAGCCGATTGTCGATCGAAAACACGTCGTCGTAGTTCAGGTCGACAAACGAGATATGGTCTTCGTCGAGAACCCGTTCGAGGCCCGATTGTTCGAGCACGAATGCCGTGTCGCGGCAATGCCCCTGTCCCTCGGCCACGACAACGTCCCGCGCGTCCCAGCGGTGAAAGAGTTCGACAACGGCGCGCACGAGGGCCGGGTGAGTATTGACGTGCGGGGCATCGACTGCCGGCTCGACAAGATTCGGTTTCAGCAAAACCGATTTGCCCCGCAAGGCGCTTCTTCCCAATCCCAGTTCCGTCAACCCGCGATGCAAAATGTCGACCAGTTCCGGCCCATAGGTTTCGACACGGGCCACAAATACCGAGGCCCGCCGAAAGTGCTCGGCGTCGTCCCAAAACCACTTTCCCGCGCCGGCGACTCCGAATAGCGACCCTGCGCCCACCAACAAATCCCGGCGGGTGAGGCGACCGCGAGCCGTGTCGATTGAACCTTGTCTGGGCCCGGCGAATTCCAGGGGGACCGGACGATTGCTTGCTCCGCCGGAGGCGATGCTCGGTTCCATCATGGGCCTTTCAAGAGTCGGATTTCTTGACTTGCGGCGCCGAATGGGAATCATCGACAACGCCCAGCAGCGTGAGCGTGCGCGAGCCGGCCGCCAGCAGCAGATAGGCAAGCTGGCTGACGGAGTTCGAGCGCCTCGCCGCGCTGGAATGCGCCTCGATCAAACAATCGTCGGCCTCGTGCGGGCGTCGGCCCCATGCCGTCAATGCCAGCGTGCCGAAGCAGAGCGAGAGCGGCGCGCGCGTAGTCGGAAGAATCTGTTCGAGATAATCGCAACCGCGCTCGATGAGAAGGCTGTCAGACTCCTCGGCGCCGGCCAGCGCGAGGAGGGCCAGCCCGGTGGGGGCAGGCTGAGGCCGCAGATCGCTGCCGAAGACCGTCGAATTTCCATAATTCCAGCCCCCCGTGCGAATCGCTCGATCGCGAATCAATCGCATACCGTCGAGCGTGCGCTCGTCGTGAGACAAACCGGCGCGGCGCAAGGCGAGCACGGCCATCGCCGTCGGTTCAAGCCAGCTATGAGTCCCTTCGACCCACGGCCAACCGGGAATTCTCGCGTCATGACCATACGGCGTCGCTTCCGCCGGAACGCCTGTGTCGCCGCGTTGCGAGAGCAGCCAGGCAACCGCCTTGCGTCCATGCTCGGCAGCGCCGCCTGCCGCGGACCAGGCGAGGATCGCCAGAGGCGTCGTCCAGCGCGGTTTCGTCAAGTCGGCCGAAATCCCCAGGGCGCCGTCGGATTGCTGCATGTCGACCAGCCAACGGGCCGCCGTGGCGACCGCGGCGCGAGATTGTCGAGCGGCATTGCCCGGCTCAGGATCCGATGCGGCCAAAGCCAGGGCTGCCAGGGCCGTTGGCTCGACGTACGGCTGGCCTCCCGGGCGATTGCCCCATCCCGGGCCGGGCTGCCGCAAGCTGAGCAGCTCTCGGTGCCGGCGGGTGATCCAGGAATCGTGCATTGGGGTACCGGGCCCGGAATCAGCGACCAGTCACTTGGCTCCGCTCCCCAGGAAGCCGAACAGACCCCGGCGTCCCTTCTTTTCTTCCGCCTCGGGCTTGAGACTCTCGTGATGATCGAGCTGTTGGGCAAGTTGCTCCAGAGCACGGGTCAACTTGGCACGGGGAGCCTGCATCAAGAGCGGAACGCCGTTATTGCGCGCCTCGACCATCGTGGCAAAATCATTGGGAACCTGCCACGAGATTTCTCTCCCGATCGTTTCCAGGGCCTTGTTGAGGCTGATCTGCGTGTCTTCCAGTCCCACGCGATTGACGACGATGTGAATTTTTTCGGTCAAACCTTCAACGTGCTCGAAATACTGCATCAGCCGCACGACGTTTCTCAGGCTGGGCAAATCGAGCTGCGTGACCAGGAGCACCGACTGGGCGGTTTCCAAAGCCGCCATGTCGAGCGGGCCGAAGCTCTTGCTTGTATCGACCACCAGGTGCGTAAATGTCGTTTTGAGCAGGGCAATCACGCGGCGAAGCTGATCGGCGGTGATCTTGAGATTGTCATCGAGCTGCACGGGGCGCGGCAAAAGAAACAGTCCGCAATCGTGCCGCGTCAGCGATCGTTTGAGCAGCGAATAGTCGAGCCTGGTGATGTTCTCGGCCACGTCCTGAATCGTGTAATCGGGAATGATGTCGAGCCAGACGTCGGAATCTCCCAGCGCGAAATCCAGGTCGATGACGACGACGCTGTTTTGCTCGTTTCGGGCCAGAATGCAACCCAGGTTGACCGCCAGCGACGTGCAGCCCGCTCCGCCGCTGGACCCGGCCACGGCGATCACCTGGCACGCGCGAACCTGGCCCTCTCCGGTCCGCGAAAGCTGCGTCTGGCGCATGCGCTCCAGCGCCGAAAGTACGTCTTCGAGCCTGAGGGGCAGCCCCAAGAACTCTTTGGCGCCGTTGCGCATGGCCTGCAGAATCAGGCTCCCTTCGGTCGACGAGCTGATGACGAGCACATTGCACTCGGGCAGCTCTTGAGCGATCTTGGCAACCAAAGCCAGCCCTTTGGCCGAATCGGAATCGAGCGCCACCAAGGCGATGTCGGGACGAGTCTGCACGACCACGTCGAAGAAAAAATCGTATCGCGAACACTCTGCTTCCAGCCAGACCGTATCGATGCCCAGCATCAGCGATTTGAGCGCGGTGCGCGTCGCATCGTTCGGATCGACAAGAGCCAGCCGTACCACAGTTTTCATTCGTTCACCTCTGTTTCAACAACCTGCGAACCCAATGTTGTGCGTCCCGGAAAGCTTGCCACCGCATCAAGGGGCGATTAACCCCGGGCGATCGGAATCGCCGGCCGCGTCGGTCACGCGGTTATTGGCCGGTTTGATCCCCGACGCGGGCGCGATGGGGCCGGGCCGGTTGACGACGCGCATGGGCCTTAAGGGCTTGACCGCGCTGCCGGCGCCCGCTGTTCGCCGAGGCGAAGCCGTCTTGCGCGCCGTTGACTGCGGCGCCTTGGACGAAGCGGCGTCGTCGCCGGCGGGGCCCCCTTGCACTCCCTGGGCCTCTGGCGCAGGAGCCGGAGGAGACGGCGCGGGCCTGGGCGTGGCGTCTTCGACATTGGGAGCGATGCCCTCTCCTGGGCCAAGATTCATTGCCGGCGGCGGACCTCCCGGTCCCTCAGCATCGTAAGGAGGCCTCGGCGCCTGCATTCCCGGGGGTCCCATGCCGTTGGGCGGGGGCGCATATCCCGGCGAAAATCCGAAGTTGGTCGGCGGCGGATCGGGATCGCGGGCATATCGCGGCGTTTCGAGATATCCGTTGAAATACAGTTCGCGATCGGTGGGCGAGACGGTTCCCTGGCCTGGACCATCGGGCAATTGCGATTCATCGACCGGCGAGACCAGCTCGGGGGTGACGAGCACGATCAATTCGGTTTCGGCTTCGTTATGGTTCACGCGCCGGAATGCGGCGCCGATCCAGGGCAATTCGCCCAGGAACGGAATCTTCTGGGTGTTGGCCTGCACGCTCTTGGAAATCAGCCCGGCGATAATCAGCGTTTCGCCAAAGTTCATTTCGACTTCGGTATTGACTCTGCGCGTGATCAGGCTGGGGACGGTAATCCCCTGCACGACAACGGTGTTCGACAAGTCTTTCGAGCTGACTTCAGGACTCACTTGCATCCTTAGCCGCCCGCTGGAAAGGATCGTGGGCACGAATTCGAGCTGCACGCCGAACGACTTATA
>DATGKC010000043.1:0-4393 GCA_035294845.1 Planctomycetaceae bacterium
CGACCCGACGCCCTGGGCCTGGTTCCGTCGCTGCGAATCGAGCCGGGCGGCGAACGCGTCTTGAAATTCACGGTCCAAAGGCGCGGCTCCACGGTCTGGCCGACCAAAGTCATCGTCAAAGCAACGGGCGACGATGCGTACGTGCGGCAGGAGTGTGTAGTTCATGTGCCCTATCCGGAGACGATCGAGGTGACGGCCGATGGACCTGAAAAAGGCGCAACGCCCACTCCAGGCGGCTTTGTGCTCCATCCCTTTCCGAATCTGCGCACGAACTTTCAATTGCATTTGCAGAATCGTGGACCCGATAAAGTTCTCGACATCGACTTATTTGCGCTCGGGAGCAATCCGGCGGCGCCGCTCCCATCGGCGCAACTGAGTCCCGACGAGGCCGATTCAATCCTGAAGGGCATCGTGCTGGCCCGGAAAATATCGGCGGTTGCCGGCTTTAAGCTGCCGGCCGACGGTAAGCCGCACGCTATTCCCTTCACCGGGCCCGCGCCCCCCGAGCCGGGGAAGCCCGCGGCTGCCAACGCCGCGGCCGGCCCGGCGGCTAACGGGCCAGGCAACGCATCGCCCGGCCAGATCGAGCTTCCATTCGGCCTCTTGCTCGTGCTCACCGAGCAGCCTGGCGGCGCCAAGATCATCAAGCGGTTCGAATTTGCACCGCAAAGGCCCCGCCGATATGTCACGGCCCGTGTCGATTTTAAACCCGATCTCCAGTTGCTCGAGATCGTCGTTCGGCGCAAGGATTCAGCCGAGTCCCCCCATCGGATCAAAGTCCGCTGCGAGCTGGCCGAACCGGCGGCATCGTTGCGACAGGCGGTCGGCGAGATAGCCGAAGGACAGGTCGAGTCGCGGTTTTCCCTGCCGGCGTCGCCGGCTCAAAATCCCTTGCGTCTGTCGATTGCGGTCGATGATTATCCGCGCGCCTTCGTCTATCGCCTGACTTCGCTCGCGGCTGGTGGCGAATTGTCCGAAGACACGTCGGGGCTTGGCGTGCGACTGACGGCGCCCGCTCCGGAATCTTTGTTCGCCTGCCCCTTAAAGAGCGTGCCGGCCAGGGTCGAAGTCGATGCGCCCATCGGCAGCATGCCCGAATCCCAGGGCTTTTGGGAAGCCGGAATCGACAAAGATCTGGATCGCGAGCTGGCCGGCGACAATGTGGTGCGTTTTTTCACCGATCGCCAGGTTCAACCTGTGCTCAGCGGCTTTCTGCCGGATGGCAGGTTCGCGATTGATGCGCAAGTCGGAGATTTCGAAATCCAGCTTCCGACCGAAGGGCTTTGCAACGCGCGCCTGCAAGCTCTGGCGCACGCCAGCGTCGCCGGGCGGCAAGCCTGGAGCGCGCCGGTCGAAATCGTTCTCGACGGCGCAGGCCCGCGCGTGACGCAAGTGCACGTCCCTTCCGAGGCGAAGCTGACGAGCGGACAAGAGCTGGAAGTTTCGGCCTTTGCGTCGGACGGCGGCCTGAGTGGAATCGCCAAAGTCGAAGCCGACTTCGATTTGGAGGGAACGGGGCGATTTACGGCCGATCCGCCCCCCCACGTTGCCGCGGCGGCCCCCGACGGCCGTTGGGTCGCTCGGCTCGCAACCGAAAAGCTGAAGCCGGGCCAGTATGTTGTTTTGATCCGGGCAACAGACAAGGTGGGAAACGTCGGCGACTACGCGCGCACCGTCGTCATTTTGCATTCGGCCGAGGCGCTGGCTTTGGAGCGGGCCGCCATTCGAATTCCACTTCGCGGCCAGGTCGAACATAAAAAGGTCCCGGTGCCTGCGGTCACCGTCTCGCTTGAGTCTCTGGAAGCGGATGCGAAGTCCATCGCCGAAAAGGCGGCTGCGGGCGGCAAACCGGCGGCCGCAGCGACCGCGCCGGGCGGCGCGGCAACCGAAAAAATTCTGCCGGTGAAGACCAATGCCGACGGCACTTTTGTATTTCCCAAAGTCCCGCTCGGAAAATTCAAGCTTCGCGCTCAGGGCGTCTTTCGCAATAAGATTCGAAAGGTCGAGCAGGAGATCACGGTCGACGACCAAACGTCCGCAAAACCGCTGGGACTCGATCTTCCGTAGGCATGGAAATCGTTCCCACCAGTTATGACATCGTTCCCTATGCGGGAAATCCGTATCGGGAGTCGCATCCCGATCACCTGGCAACGGTGGCGCGGCTGTTCGGCCTTGCGGCTCCTCCGGTCGACGCCTGCCGCGTTTTAGAACTGGGCTGCGCCAGCGGCGCCAATCTGATTCCGATGGGGGTCGCCGTTCCCGGAGCGCGCTTTCTCGGCATCGACCTCTCACAACGCCAGGTGGAAGAAGGCCGACGAACGATCCAGTCTTTGCGATTGGAGAATGTCGAACTGCGGCACGGCAGCATCGCTGAAATCGGGGCTGAGCACGGGGAATTCGACTATATCATCTGCCACGGCGTGTTCTCGTGGGTTCCGCGCGAAATTCAAGATCACATCTTGCAGGTGTGCAGCCAAAACCTGGCGCCCGATGGGGTGGCGTACGTCAGTTACAACACATATCCCGGCTGGTTCATGCGGGGGATGGTCAGGCGAATGATGGGCTTCCACGCGCGCCAATTCAGCGACCCGGCGACGCAGCTCGAACAGGCGCGGGCACTGCTCGATTTTCTCTTTCAGGCCAGCTCGGGCGTCGATGCGACGTACCACGCGCTGCTCAGCCGCGAGCTGAATATCTTGCGAAAGTGCAATGACTCATACGTTTTTCACGAGCACCTGGAAGAAATCAACGAGCCGCTGTTCTTCCACGAATTCGCCGAGCGCGCCGCCGCACACGGCTTGCGCTACCTGGCCGAACCGCACGTGAGCGAAATGGTGGCGGTCAACGTACCGAGCGACGTGTCGCAAGTGCTTGCTCGGCTGGGCGCCAATATCATTCATTTCGAGCAATACCTCGATTTCTTGAGAAATCGGACGTTCCGGCGGACGCTGTTGTGTCACGAGCGACAGGTTCCTCGCCGCGAGATCGGGCCCGACCGGTTGCGCGACTTCTGGTTGGCTTCGCCGCTTTCGCGCAAGGGCGCCGGGGCAGAGCTCGCCGGCCCGGACGAATGGGAGTTTGCCGGCGCGGGCCAGAGATCGGTGAAGGTCTCGTCTCCTGTGCACAAAGCCGCGCTCACTTGCCTAGAGCGCATCTGGCCGGCCTCCTTGAAATGCGACGCCTTGGCGCAAGCCGCAAAGGACCTGTTGGAAACGGCCGGTTCAACCAGCCGCGACATGAATTCCGACCTGGCCCAAATCGAGGGCCTCGCTTTGCCGCTCTACCTGCAACACCTTTTGGAAGTCAGCTCCGCGCCTGCGCGCTTCGCGCGTCGCGTTGGGCCTTTCCCCCGAGCCAGCGGGCTCGCTCGCCTGCAGGCGGGCGAAGGTACCATCGTCACGAACCTGCGGCACGAGCGAGTCAAGCTCAGCCCGCTCGACCGCGAGCTCGTCCGCCAGCTTGACGGCAGCCGCGATCGCGATTCGCTGCGCGAGCTGCTCGATACGTCTCTGTTGGGGGGCGAGCTCACGATTCGCAATGAATCTGGCCTGTTGCCTCCCGAGCAACGAACTCCCGAGTTATTGTCGACCGTGCTCGAACACAGCCTCGCCAGCATCGCACGCCAGGCGCTGCTTCTCGACCTCGAAATTCCCCTGTAAGACAGCAAAATTTGCGACAGGAATCATCGAGAGATTGGCGCGGCATTTCAAAGTGCGGCGCTCCGGTCAAAACGAGATTGCAAATTGGCCATTGCAAACTGGCCATTGCAAATTGCAAATTGAATAGGCAAGGTCAATCGCGGCGGAAGTACACGCGACCCCAGTTCGACGTGATGCGCTCGTTGGGAAGCCGGTAGTTGCTCACCGTGCTCGTCCAGCCGTTGAGCAGGTCCTGCCACGGCCCGTTCACCGAGAACGGGATATCCACCCACTGGTCAAATCCGCTAAAGTTCAAAACCACGATGAACCGCTCGACCGATCCGGATGGGTCCTGCGTCCAACGGTGATAGATGACGACCTGCCGGTTGGTGTCGACGCCGAATCCCGCCTCGTTGAACGCCCCCTGCTGCTCGTCCCACGCATCCGGGTAGAAGTTCCGCGAGCGGAGCGCCGGGTGCTCGCGACGGATCTGCGCCAGCCGGGCGATCAAGCCGCGCAGAAAGGCGCCGGTCCCGTCGGTGCTCTCGCCCCACCGCAGCGGCCGGGGCTGGACCCGCCGGAACTCGGGCGGCGCGTGCGAGTCGTCCTCCCACAAAAGCTCCTGCTGCCCGAACTCCTGGCCGTTATGGAGCATCACTGCACCCGGGCAGGTGAAGAGGACAATCAAGGCCGGCTGCATTTTATACCACACGTCCCGTCCCCCCACGGCCTGCGTGACCGTGGAGTGGTCGTGG
>DATGKC010000044.1:0-2046 GCA_035294845.1 Planctomycetaceae bacterium
TCACCGCCTCGCTCACCGGCAGCCGCGACTGCTGCGAGATCAAATCGCGCACGTTCGTCCCATTGATGTACTCGAAGGCGATATAATGCAGCCCGTGTTCTTCACCGATGAAATAGACGCGGGCCACATTTTCGTGATCGAGCTGCGCGGCGGCCTGCCCTTCGTTCTTGAAGCGCTGCACGATCATCGGGTCGCGCGAGAGCGACGGGGGGAGAACCTTGAGCGCCACGACCCGCGACAACCGCAGATCGAGCGCCTTGAAGACCGCGCCCATCCCGCCGGTGCGAATCCGCTCGATGATCGCAAAGTGCCCCAGTTGCACCCCCGATTGAGCGTCAAACGACTGCGCCGCGACTTCGTCCTCGGGAGGAAACAGAACGCGCACGACACTCGATTTCACCGACGAGCCCGCGGCAGACGGCAGCCCGGGAAGCGACGACGGCGCAGCGGCACGCCGTTCGGGGTTGATGACCGTTTGCGGTCCTCGTTGCGAGCGAACGTGCGCCGCCTCGCCCGGCCCGACGGAGGCAGGTGCTGACGAACCGGTTTGCGCTACAGGTTCACTCATGATTCCTCAATGAATCCTGACCAATTCGGGCGTGCGGCCCTTTCCGACAGGCGCCGGCGGCCTGTGACCTGACGGAATCTGTCTGGATTGGTTCGCGCCGGCGCCTAGGCTGGCACCGGCAAACCGGGCAAATCCAATTCCGTCCGGACGAAAACTAAGCCAACGGCCAGATGGGATAAAATTCTCTGGCGACTGCGAATGCAGTTTCTGATAAGATGGGCAAGGGGAAATCCATTTCCATCATCTCTCTCCTGTTACGATTAGCTCGACTTGGTTTGAAGGGCCGCCTGTGACCTATGTTCAATGGCACTCAGGTAGACTTCGAGTTTCTGGAAAATCGTTTGAGAATAATCGTCGCTGCTGAGCAAGGCGGCGACATGAGTTCGGACTGAGCTGTCGGGAATATCGTCCCGCTCGGCGGGACGATCGTGCGTAGCCACTAATGGGGCCAAAGACCTGATTCTGGGATAAAATGACTGCTTGAGATGTTCGGTCAAATCGCGAATCATCCATTCGGCGTTGGCGAATATCTCCCGAAGCGTTTGCTGTTCGACCGGTCGATCAGCCATCATAACCCCCTCGAGACCACAAAGACGCAATACATTAAACACGATCAGGCAGGCCGCGGTCAAGCGGCGCATCGGCTGTATCGGCGCAACCCTCTGGGAATAAAGGCGAAACGGCATCCATGAGAATCCTCGTTTTGGCAGACATTCATTCGAATTGGCCCGCCCTTTCTGCCATCCAGGAATCGTTCGATGCCTGTCTTTTTATCGGTGACCTGGTCGATTATGCCTCGAATCCCGTTCCCTGCGTCGAATGGGTCCAGGCTCATGCCACCGCTGCCGTTCGAGGGAATCATGACCATGCGGTCGCCCAGCGGATCGTTGCTCGCGGCGGATCGGGCTTCCGGCAGCTTGCCGCGGCCACTCGTCCTTTGCAATGGAAATTGCTGGCGCCCAGGCACTTGAAATACCTGGCTCGGCTCCCCGTCACCCGCCATTTGCGCCTTGGGGAGACGCGATTCGTGCTGGTCCACGCCACACCCCGCGACCCGATGGACGAATATCTTGCCGACGACCCGGGCGCCTGGCTAGCCCGGCTAAACGGCATCGAGGCCGACATCGTTTGCGTGGGCCACAGTCATATCCAATTTCATCGCCAATTCGACCGCATTCAAGTGCTCAATCCAGGCAGCGTCGGCCAGCCGCGCGACGGCGATCCCCGCTGCGCCTACGCCATCATCGACAACGGCAAAGTCGAGTTGCGCCGCGTCGAATACGATATCGACGCGACGATCAAACATCTGCGGGAATCGGGAGTCGAGCCACCGGTTGTCGAAATGGCCGAATCAGCGCTTCGGACAGGGGGGCGTTTGCCCCTCAAATTGGCGGCCGAGCAACGCGACCTGCCTGGAAATCGGGCCGGTTGATTTGCGCTCAACCCTGTTTTTTCGGCAAGGCGACCGCGTACAGCAT
>DATGKC010000045.1:0-6730 GCA_035294845.1 Planctomycetaceae bacterium
AACGATGCCAGAACGCTGGTGCAAGGCTCGTCGTTCAGAAATTGCCGGAGATGTTTGACGGCGAGCAGGAGGTCGTCGAATCCTTTTTCGCCGGGGCGACCGAGCGCACCAAGCTAATCGTGGTGAGCCACGTCACTTCTCCGACCGCGCTCATCTTGCCGATCGAGGCGATTTGCCGCCGGGCGCAAGAACTTGGAATTCGTATCTGCGTCGACGGTCCCCACGCTCTCGCAACGGTTCCGGTTGACATCAACCGCCTGAATTGTGATTTCTATTGCGCGAGCTGCCATAAATGGTTGAGCGCGCCGTTTGGCTCGGGGTTTCTTTACGTGCATCCCCGCTGGAAGCAAACGGTGCGGCCGGTCGTGTTGAGCTGGGGCGAGAGCATTTCAGGTCTGCCGCGAAGCTGGCACGACGAATTCGTCTGGTCGGGGACCCGCGATCCGTCGCCGTTTTTGGCGGTTCCCGCGGCAATCGACTTTCTGGCAAGTCTTTCCGCTGGCACTGAGCCGGGGACTGCTGAGTCCACGGTTGCTTCGGTCGAATCTTCGCCGTGCGGCTCGTCGTCCGAGGGAGCCTGGTTGCGCGATGCTTCGCAAGGTCGAGACGGTGTCGCCGTGTTTCGAACGAGAAGCAGCGCTCTGGCTCGTTACGCACGCTCAAAAATCGCGCCCCTGCTGCAATCGGAGCCCCTTGGCAAAGAGGGGAGCGGATGGTACGGGCCCATGATTTCGTTTCCCCTGCCGAACCGCTTCGGTGAAGTGCCTCCCGGGCACATTCATCCCTTGCAAGCCGCGCTTTGGGAGCGTCACAAAATTGAAACGCTGGTCGCGAACCGGAACGGCCAGCGGCATCTGCGCGTCTCGTGCCATCTCTACAACGACGAGTCAGACATTGATCGCCTGGCAGCCGCGCTCGCCGAAATTCTCGGGGATGGCAAGACCGCCGCAGCGATCAGCTCGAGTTGTTGACCGAAGAACAGCTCGCGCAGATCGTCGTCACGATCGATCGCGAGTGATCGCCGGTTTTATGGTCGCGCTGGCGCACAATGAAATCAGCGCACGTTCCGCCGTTACTGCACTCGCGCCTCAGCGTGGGTTGCGGGCTTCACTCCCCACAGAATGGAGTATCGAGACAACCACGCAGTCGGGCCCGATTGCAAATCATTTTCCATGCGGGCGATGCCGCGATGGAACGCATCGTCGGGAATCAGGCGGAGGCACGAGTAAGCCTTGTCACGGAACGGGCCCCAAAAGCGAACAGATCACGCCGGGTGAACTCGTCGATGCCGCGCGTACGTCGCGGCGGCATCGCTGCAATCGATTTCCGTCGTTTTCATGAGAACGCCGTCATTCGGCCTGGCCTGCCCGCGCTTTCCAGAATTGCTCGAACGATCGATGCGACTGTGCCATCAATTCTAGTGTGGTCGACCGGAGACGAACGACAAGCGGCCGCCTCGGAGCATGCATCGACGAGCTCGCCAAGGTCCAGCCAATCGAAGATTTCCACGAGATTATCGGCGGGATGCAGGCTCTGGCGCGGCAACGTAAGCTGCGCCTCGCATTCGGCGCGTATTAGGCAAGCCATTGCAGACGCATCGGTCCCAATAGCGCCGCATGCGGTGGAAAACTGAAGATCGTCCATCGGCGGCCGGCCGCGTGTGAGTTCCATGATCGTTTTCCTCGACTGAGAATTCGAGACCGTCCTAATTTCGGTCATGCAGGTGCTTGCAGACTGTGCACGACAGCGAAAGTTTTACAGGCAAATTTCGGCGAAATGCGGGAGGTCGCCGACCATCCGCCGAATTCTCACTATTGGTAAGTCGCATGCTGGCATTATTTTACATCGATTCAAGGTTGGCTGAAAAGGACTCGACACAATTCGGCACACGATCTGCATTTCGAAGGCGTTTACAGTGACCATTCTTGTTGGACGATGAGTCGTCGCGTCTCGAATCCTGCTTCCGGAATCCAAAATGAAGATGTTCTCTGAATGTGAAGTGTCGCTGGAACTGGAACACCGAATTTTGGAGCGCATCGCCGGCCGGGTTAGAAACCTGCGAGTCGTCCGCAGCGACGGGCGGTTGATATTGGAAGGCTCGAGCGCGTCATTTCACGCAAAGCAGCTTGCCACACACGCGGCTCTGGAGTTCGCTCCCGCGGACGAGCTGGTGAACGCCATTACGGTCGATCGGCAGAATTTCGATTGCTTTCCCCGAGCTCTGTGCCGATACTGAATGCGGCGTTGCGAGCGGCATTGAGGAGATCGTTGCCGCCCAGACGAGGGTTAGGGTGAGTGCAGCCCGCCAACAGTTTGCTGCCCTCACCCCAGGCCTTTTCTCGGGAGAGCGACGAAATCCCGGCTGCGACCCAATTCCAATTCGACCGTCATTTGGATCAAATCGGGAGATCGGGGGGGCTTTCGATGCCCAGCTTACGCCTGTTGCAGTTCGAGATGGACGGCAACATATTGATTGTCGCTCCGCAGGGAGATTGCAGCAGCCTGGAAGCGGCCACTCTCGAAGCCGAGCTGCGAGAAATTCTAGATCAAATTTCATTGCGCTCCGTCACATCGCTGCTTGTCGATTTGCAGCACGCCCCCTATTTTGGCTCGACGATGCTGGGCGGGCTGATCAAATTGTGGCGTTCGGTGATCGTCGCGGGCGGCCGCCTGGCCCTGTGCAATGTCTCCCCCGCCGAGCTCGACGTGCTGAGTGCCACGCGCCTGGAAAGCGTCTGGGGAATTTACCCCACTCGCGCCGCGGGAATGGCCGCGCTGCGCTAGCGGCGCATTGAGAAATGGGGGACGGGCGCCGGTCTCCCGAGCGAGCCACAGGCCGCGACCGAAGTTCTGTCGAACGTCTCCAGGCGTCCATCCTCAATCGGCAAGTCTTCACTTTGCCCTCTTCACGCGTCAGGCAGCCGACAATTCGACAAAAACGCCGCTGCGCGATTCGCACTGGAGTCAACCCGGTCGATGTGTTAAATTTTCGCCTCTTCTCTGGACACTACATTTCCGGCCATATGTCAAGGATGACTGGATGCCAAAAACCGCCGGCGCGCGGCTATCGAGCCTGCAACACGAAAACGCGGGCATAGTGCCTGAGGCCGCTGGCCCGTCAGGCCCGATGCTGCGAATCGACGCGCCGCACGCTGCCGATTCGGCGCACGACAAAGTTCGTCTTCTGGCAGCGATATTGCAGCCACAGGTTCCCTCTTCGTTCGAGGAGATGATCGGGCGCCGCAAAACTTTCTCCGAACGTCTTGCCGCCTTGTTGGCCGCCGGCGTGCAGCTCGATCCAGAGAGCGACGAGATGCCCGCGACGTTCGGCTTGGCGGAATACGATCTCGACAGTCGAGATGTGCGGCGGGACCTGGCCCGGCTTTATCCGGTCCTCCCAGCCCGCCCCCTTTCCGGGTTTCTTATGCTTTTAAGGCGAAGTTGTCTGGAATGTCGAACCATCGGCCGAGCTCTCCGGCCGCAAGGATTCGCATTGGGTTCGTCTCGAGTCACTTCGGCGCGAATTCGGTCGGATGGCTGATGCAAGGACTGATGGCCGCGCTGTCGCGCGAGACATTTTCGGTTTCCGTCCTTTCCATCGGCGAGAACGGGGACGCCATCGCCGAAGCGATTCGCACGTCGGCCGACGAATACGTCGTGCTTCCGCCGCGCGTGCAACAGGCGCGCCAAATCGTCGCCTCGCAAAAATTAGACGTCTTGATTTATCCCGATGTCAGCCGGGATGCGTGCGCCACTTCGCTGGCATTCCACCGGCTGGCGCCGGTGCAGTGCGCGACGTGGGGACATCCCGCGACCACCGGGATTCCCAATATCGATTATTTTCTTTCCAGCGAGCTCCTCGAAGCGGACGAAGCCGACAGCCACTACACCGAACATCTGCTGCGGCTGACGGGACTGCCCGCCTACTACCATCGCCCTCGGCTGCCAAAGCAACGGCGCGAGCGCGGCCATTACGGCATTCCAGAAGATTGCCATCTCTATCTTTGCCCGCAGAGCCCGGCGAAATTTCATCCCGAATTCGATCTCGTTCTGGGCGAAATTCTCGACCGCGACCCGTTGGGTCGAATCGTGCTGGTCGAGGCAGCGGAGCCGAGCTGCACCGAGCGACTATGCGCCCGCTTACGAGGCCGTTTTCGCGCGACGGGCGATCGCCTGCATGTCGTTGCGCGACAGTCGCACGATGATTTTCTCAACTTATTGGCGCTGTGCGACGTGCTGCTCGACCCTGTGCATTTCGGCGGCCGAAACACAACGTATGAAGCATTGGCACTCGGAATCCCCATCGTGACGCTTCCCACGGCGTTCATGCGCGGCCGCATGACGGCGGCTTGTTATCGAAAAATGGGGCTCGCCGACTGCATCGCTGCCAGCGATTCCGATTACGTCGATCGCGCGGTCCGCCTCGGGACTGATCGGGCACATCGCGCGGCGCTGGTCAGCAGAATTCTTGCGGCGAACGACGTGCTCTATGAAGATCGCCAGGCGCTGCACGAAATCGAAGCATTTTTGCAAGCCGCAGTCAGCCGCGCGCGGCGCAATGAAACGCCGACGTTGCCAGATGCATCGCCTCTTGAGGCCGAAAAGCATCCCGAGCCGCCGAGGCTGCCCTCTCACAGGTTGCACACGGACGATGCAACGGCCAGAGGCGAGGCGAAATGCGAAGATTTGCCGTTGCCGCCGTTATCGGCCCTTTTGCGCTCTTTCACGTGCCCTGCCTGCGGACACCACGTGGCGACACCGTTTTACGACGGCGGCGACCAACCTCTGGCCACGCTGGCGTGGCCGCGAACGGCGCACGAGGCTCGCGCGATGAAACGCCTGCCTTTGGCCTTCGTGCGCTGCGTCGATTGCGGGCACGTTTACAATTCACGGTTCAACTACGGCGAGGTGCCGTATTCCGACAAGCCCAATTTGATGTTCAACAAAGGGGCTGTCTGGACGAAGCACCTGGCGCGCATTCGCGACCTGATTTTGAAGGAACTGCCGCAGAGGCCGGTCGTGGCGGAAATCGGGTGTGGTGAAGGGCATTTGCTGCGTTCGCTGGCCGAGCGCCGCCTCGCCGGCCG
Source organism: Planctomycetaceae bacterium (assembly GCA_035294845.1). Taxonomy (GTDB): domain Bacteria; phylum Planctomycetota; class Planctomycetia; order Planctomycetales; family Planctomycetaceae; genus JACQFH01. Next base: position 5,088 of record DATGKC010000045.1, read on the forward strand.
GTACGTGGGTTTCGACCCCAGCGGCGCGATCAACACCGGAAGCGGAATGATTGAAGGGCGGCGGGAGCTGTTTGATCCCGCGCGACACCTGGCCGAGTTGCGGCCCGACCTTATCATCAGCCGGCACGTGCTCGAGCACCTCATGAATCCACTGGGCTTCGTTCAGGAGATATCGTTTGCGGCAAGCTGGGAGAATATCGAAACGCGGCTGTTCATCGAGGTTCCCTGCATCGACCAAGCGCTGCGCACGGGTCGCACGGTCGATTTTTTCTACGAGCACAATTCGAATTTTACGAAGACATCGCTGGAGCGGTTGTTGGCCCGCTGCGCAAGCGACGTCGAAATCGTGTCGCGCAGTTACAATGACGAAGTTGTTTACGGCCTTGCGCATTTCCGCAGGCGGCACGATCAGGTCGAATTCGCCGTCGAGGCGGCCCGTTTTTGCAGTCGGGCGATTGAGCACCGTCAGTCGATTCAAGTCAATCTCGACGATCTGGCCCGCTCGGGCAAGCGCGTGGCCGTGTGGGGCGGGACGGGCAAAGCGGCGGCATTCATCAACCAGAACGGCATCGACTCGAAACGCTTCCCTCTGGTGGTCGACTCAGACCTCGACAAGGCCGGGAGTTATGTGCCCGGAGCCGGGCAAGAGATTCTTTACCGCGATTTTCTGCTGCAATTCCCGGTCGACATCATTCTGATCGCGACGCAATGGCGCGCGGCGGACATCGTCGATGAGATCGAGCGCTGCGGAATTGTCTGCGAAAAAATCATGCTGGAGCACCAAGGCCGGCTGGTCGATTACTTTTCCGACGAGCATCCCTATCGAAGGGTGCGTAGAATGCCTCAATCAGACGACTAGCGCCATCGTCTCGGGGAACCCGCACATCAGGTTGAAATTCTGAACGGCCACGCCGGCGGCTCCTTTGACGAGGTTGTCGAGGCAGGAAATGATGATCGCGTGATCGCGAGCGGTGCTTGCCGTCATATCGCAGTAGTTCGTGCTCGCCGTATCCTTCGTCGCGGGACTATGGTCAACGACGCGAACGAAGGGTTTGCCTGCATAAAATTCGCGGAGCGCGCCGATCAGCCGGCTATCGTCGGCCGGCTTCAGAAGGCGGCCGTACATCGTCGCAATGATCCCGCGGTCCATGGGAACAAGGTGCGGCGTAAAGATCGCCTCGATGGGAAATCCGCAGACTTCGCCCAGGACCTGCTCGATTTCCGGAAGGTGGCGATGCTTATTTCCCACCGAATAAGCAGCGACCGACTCATTGCACTCCGAGAACAACGAATTGAGTTTGAGACTCCTCCCTGCCCCGCTGACGCCGCTTTTGGCGTCGATGATGATGCCTGTCGGCTCGATGAAGCCCTCCTTCAAAAGCGGTGCCAGTCCCAAAATCGCCGCGCTCGTATAACAACCGGGGTTGGCGATCAGCCTTTGCCCCGGAATGCGGTCGGCCCATAATTCCGGAAGTCCATAGACCGTTTTGCCCAACCGCGCCGAATCGCTGTGCGGATGGCCATACCATTTTTCGTAGACGGCCGGATCGCTCAGCCGATAGTCGGCGCTCAGATCGACGACGCGGCAGCCGCCGGACAGGAGACTGGGGATGACTTCCATGCTGGCGACGTGCGGCAAGGCA
>DATGKC010000046.1:0-9320 GCA_035294845.1 Planctomycetaceae bacterium
GCCGCGGCGGCTCGCCGTCGGCGTCGTTCCAGATGTCGATCTCATGGCCATTGGTGCAGAAAATCACGGGTCGCTGGCCGAATTCGCTCTCCAACCCGTCGGCATAAAACCGCGCCTGAGTGCGGCCGTCAGCCGCGTCGAGACTCGTTTTCTTGACCTCGATGACCGCCAAGGGCTTGCCGTTATCGTCGTTGAGCAAATAGTCGGCATAGCCAACGCCCGTCTCGGTGGGCTGGTCGCGGACAGCCACTTCTTTTCCGACCTCGTCGGTGCTCGCCAGGCCCGGGGCAACATTCCAGCCGGCGTCGACCAGCATCGTGTCGATGAGATAGCGGCGGGTCTCGGCTTCGCTGAAATCGATCGGGTTCGCGCGGGCCAGCACATCGACCGACCGGTCGGCGGCCTGGCGGGCGACATTGAGCTCTGCCGCCGTCGCCTCGGCCTGCTCGGCGCGCTCGCGAACCGCATCCAACTCGGCAAGCAGCCTTTGCATCTGCGCTTCTTGAGCGGCGACCCGTTCGAGGATGGCGCGTTTCTCGACGCGCCGCTCGCGCCCCTCAGCCCCGCCTTCCGGCGGCTCGGTAAAGGTTGGGCAATCGGCCAGCGCGCCGCCGCCGAACGTGATGAACAGCCATTGGGCGAGGTCGAAAGCGTCCTTGAGCAGCCGCAGCGCGGCGGTCGTGTCTCCCTGCCCGCCGTGCACGGCGCGATTTCCGGCGATACGCAGCGCGTGCATTTTGGAAAGCACGACATTGGGAACCGCGCTCTGGAAAGAGCGATCGTCGAGCAGGTCGATGAGATTTGGCCGAAAAAGCTTCGGCAGGCGTAGCGTAAAATGAATGAACTGCACGGTCTCTTCGCAGAAAGTGCGCAGTTTGCCGATCGAACCAATGGGGTCGCCATGTGCGTAGGCTTCGGCGAAGCCCGCCAATCCGGCCAGTTCGGGCCAGTTGGGCCGCAGGAATTCGAAGTTGATCGACTTCATATCATCGTTCGCAGCGTGCATCAGCATGGCCAGAGCAAAAGCACGTCGTATGCCGCATCAGGCCGGCGTGGCGCAGCGTTTGCTGTGCAGTTGTTCATTCCCCGTCCACTTTCAGCCGCTTAAGCTGGGCGTCGAGCGTTTGATAGTTGTCGATGCCGAGCAGGCGCGCGGCTCTGGATTTGACTCCGTGGGCCTCGCCCATGGCGCGGCGCAAGTAATGGCGGTGCAGGTCGTTGAGCAAATCTTCGAGCTTGAACCCATTTCCCAGAGCGTGTTCGCGCAGGTCGATCGCGGGGCGGCCGGCCGAGATTTCTCCCAAAGCTGAAATGATATCGCTTCTTGTCAGCGAATTCCCTTCGGACATCACGGCCGCCTGCAAAAGGACATTATAAAGTTGGCGCACGTTGCCGGGCCAATCGTGCCGTTTCACAAATGCAATTGCGGAGTCAGAAAGCGATTTGTCGTGGTAGCCGCGCTCTTCGGTCCGGAATTGGGTGTTGATTCGCTCGAGGAGCCGCGCGGCGATCGGCACGATGTCGGCGCGCCGCTCGCGAAGCGGGGGAATCGGGATCGTGATGACCGACATGCGGTAGAAGAGGTCTTCGCGAAATTGGCGCTGGCGAACGGCCTCGTGCAGGTCGCGGTTGGTGGCGGCCACGATCCGCACGTCGGCCGCGATGTCGCGGTCTCCGCCGACCGGTCGAAAGCGGCGAGTGCAGGGGTGCGCGTCGTCGGGGGGCTGCAACACGCGCAGCAGTTTGGCCTGCAAATCGAGGCTGCACTCGCCGACTTCGTCGAGAAAGAGGGTGCCGCCGTCGGCCGACTGGAAAGCGCCGGCACGGTCGCGATCGGCGCCGGTGAAAGCCCCCTTTTTGTGGCCGAACAGTTCGGATTCGAGCAGGTTCGCGGCGACCGCCGCACAGTTGATGGCGACCAGCGGCTTTTCGCGACGAGGGCTGGCGCGGTGGATCGCCTCTGCGAACAACTCTTTTCCCGTGCCGCTTTCGCCGAGCAAAAGCACCGAGACGCCGCGGGCGGCTGCGCGCTGCGCCCGTCCCACGGCGAGCCGGATGGCCTGGCTGTCGCCAATAATGTCCTCGAAGCCGAGCAGGTCACCCGGCGGGTGGGCCGCCAAGTGCGAGAGCCGGCGATCGGCGTCCAGCAGAATCTCGGGAATCACGTCCAGAGTGAGATCGAACGGCACTTGCGTGATCCAACTCGTCTTTTTGTAAGTCTCATAAAATGTGGCGGGATAGCGAGTCTTTCCCAAAAGCAGCCAGATTGCATGCATTGCCGGCGTGCCGGGACTCAGGTGCAGGCAAAGCTCAATGTCGGGCCAATCGGCGCGCTGGCGAATTTTGCGCAACACGCCATCGGCTGCCTCGTAAATGCCGGCATAATCCGTCGGATTCGGGAGTTTCACCTGAACGACATCGACCCGTTGAACCAGCGAGCCAACATAGTGCATCGTCAACTCGCGGGGGTACGTGCTGAGCAGCACCACCTCGTCAAAGGGCTCGCGATCGAGGAGCGTTCGGATCGGGCCTGTTTCACTTTTCTCCGGAAGCTCGCCCTGCACACGAGCGAGGATCTCTTTCTGAAGGGCTGCGGGAGAATTCGCGGCGAGAGCCCGTAAATCGCTGTGCCCGATCCAGGCGACCAGAAGGCGGCGGCGGGCGTTAATAACTTCATTTGTTCTCATACAAAAATAATTGTAGTGGAACGGAAAAGAAAAGGGGAGCGTGGTGGAACGCCGCGGGTCAGGAGACAGTCGCGAGACCGCCACGCGGAGTTTCGCGGCAGAATCAGCCGCGCCGGCACTGGAAGAGCGCTTTTTGAGTCGAAATGCAATTGGCTATGAGCATGCGTGGATGCATAAGGCAGGCAGCGACGATGCATAGCTTCATCGTGGACGCAAGTTGGATTTTTAAGACGACTTACGGGGTTTTTTCAGAGCAGAGACTCGCAAATTGCACGCTGCAAGCAAATGATCGCGAGCTCATTCCGATGTGCCATAACTGCAATTTCGACAAAGACCTGTGGATCGCAGGATGACCGCCGGCGCGAAAAAAAATTCCTGGCGGATTATTCACCCCAAGTATATGCATGGCTTTTGTTCGATATGTTCGCCCGGACGATGCCCAAAATGGGCCATGCTGGCGGTTTCGCGACAGAATCAGAGAGCTGCCAAAGGCTCATACCGCACGGATGACGGCGGCGGCGCTTTGACCCATGGCGGTGCGGTTGACGCTCAGAGCGGTCGCTTGTTTGACTCGCAGGGGCACGTGATGAATGACATTCAGCCACCGTAGCCCGAGACTCAAGATTTTCGGCGACGATCCGTGGCGCCGCCCGCGGAACGCGATTCCTTGTGGAGTTTAGTCTACCCGCCCCGGATGCGCGCGTGCAATTCGATTTTCAGCACGAGGGCCGATTTATGCAATTTGAGCGAGTTGGGAAGTCGATGCTCGCGGCCAATATGCCTCGGCCGACGACCGCGCGGCGGCGGCGTCATGTGGTCGCGAGGCGGCCGTCGCGAAGCGTCAGGACGTTATCTGCGGCCTGGATGTGGGTGCGGTCATGCGTCACGACGACGACGGTCGAGGCGTGCTGGTCGCGAAGATCGCGAAGTCGGCGATAGATTTCGGCACCCGATTCGCTATCGAGCTCGCCGGTAGGCTCATCGGCCAGAACCAAGGCAGGGCGTTTCAAAAGGGCGCGGGCGATTGCCACCCGCTGTTGTTCGCCCCCCGACAATTGATTGGGGATGTGATCGAGGCGGTCTCCCAAGCCTACCTTTTGCAGCAGGTCGACCGCTTCCGACCGCCTGGCAGCCGAGATGCCTTGCGGCAAAAAAGGGACGAGCACATTTTCGACCGCGTTCAGGTTGTTGAGCAGGTTGAAGTTCTGAAAAACGAAGCCCACTTGCTCGCGTCGATAAATATCGCGCTGCCGCCGGCTCAGTTGTGAAAGCCGCCGTCCGTTCACGATGATCTCACCGCTGGTCGGCTGATCGAGCGCCCCCAACAGGTACAAGAGGCTGCTCTTGCCGCTCCCCGAGGGCCCGACCACGAATGTCACGTTGCCCGGCGGAATGCGGCACGACAGGCCGCGCAAGGCGCGCACGTCGGCCGCCCCGCGGCGATAGGTCTTGGTGACGTTTTCGATCTCGATCATGTTACCCGCGCCGGATGGCGTCCATAGGCATCATGCGCGAGGCGCGGATCGCCGGATACAGCCCGGCCAGCACGCCCAAGACTGTGCTGAAGCACACGCTCCAAAGCAATAGCCGGGGTCCCGCGTACAGATGGATTCGCGTGGGCCAATGAGCATTGATGGCCAATGTCGCCAGCCACCCGAACAGGCACCCCACAAGTCCTCCGCAAATTCCCAACAGCGCGCTTTCGAACGCGATCAGCCGCAGCACGTCGCCGTTCGACCAGCCGTTGGCCTTGAGAATCCCGAACTCGATGAACCGCTCGGTGACGCTCATGAGCATGGTGTTGACGATCCCGACAAAGGCGATGGAAACGCCGATGCCCGTCATGAGCAAGAGAAAGATATCGAGATCGGCGCTGAAACGTTTGAACTCCCGCGCCCAATCGTCGGAGCTGCGGACCTCGATGGGATCATCGTCAGAGGCAGCCTGCTTGATGGGCTTCGAGGCCTCGCTGATGGCCGATAGAAAGGCCTGAGCGGCGATCGTCTTCGGTTTTTCGTTCGAATCGGGCCCCGAATTGGGAACGAGCGCGTCGAGCGTCGGCTGCCACGTTTCGAGGGCCCGTCCGCGGAACAAATCCTTGATTCTTTCGATCAAATCATCGCGATCGACTTGAGCATCGGGTTCGACGTAGAAATTGCACACCGAATCATCGCCGACGCGCCCCATGCGGCGGACCAGTTCGATATCCAGGATGATCGCCACATCGAGAAACAGCGAATTGCATTCGTAAACGCCGACGACTTCCAGGTCGCGTCCGTCAACCCGCAGCGTCTGGCCGACTTCCTTTTTGAACTGGTCGGCGATGGCGCGGCTGATCAGAGCGTGCTGAGTTCCCCGGTCGGCCGCGGTCAGAATTCGCCCTTCCTTGAGGCCCTCGCGGTACACGCTGTATCTGAGTTTTTCCGCCACCGCCAGGTCAGACCCGAACAAAAACCGCGGCGGGCTGATGCTGGGTTTGCCTTCGATGAGGTGAGCCCGCGTCCAGACTTCCGGGTGCACGACGTGCACTCCGGGGAGACGTGCAATTTCGGCTCCCCAGACAGCCGGAATTCGCGAAAACAAGGGAATCGGGGCTCCCGGCTGCATCACCGTCAGGCCGGGAACCTTGCCGAAGGTGGCAGCGACCGACGACTCGATTCCATCGGCAACCGAGAACAATCCCACCATGCCGGCAATGGCGACTGTGAGCCCGCATAAGGCCAACAAAGTGCGCACCGGGCGGCTGAACAGGTTCTTCAAAGAAAAACGAAACATCTACGAGCATTCTAGGTGGGATTGCTGGCGAGGTGAAGGCTCGGATGATCGTGCGTTGTTTTCGCGCTCATGGCGCGGCCGCTTTATCGCGAAAGACGAAGTAGACAGCTCCCAAGAGACACAACCCAGCCCACAAATAATCCCGCTTCACCGGCTGGTTCATATAGAACACCGAAAAGGGGACGAACACCGAAAGCGTGATGATTTCTTGCATGACCTTGAGCTGCGGAAGCGAAAGCTGCGCATATCCGATGCGATTGGCGGGCACTTGAATCAGATACTCGAACAGGGCCACGCCCCAACTGACGATCGCCGCCACGTACCAGGGCCTGCGGCTCAAATCGTTCAAGTGACCGTACCAGGCGTAGGTCATGAAGACGTTCGAGAGCACGAGCAAAAATGCAGTTTGGAGCGTCACGACCATGATCGATCTCTCAAATCGGATGCGGGTCGAAAGCTTAGCAGGAAATCCGAAACGCGCAGAGACCAAATGTGAAGTCGAAGCGAGCTGCGGCGGCCCTTGCAAATCGCGAGATTCCCAGCGCAGCCGAAGGCCGCAACGAACGTCGTCAAATCAAAAAAATGATTGCGAATACCAATTCTCAATCTCAGACGCAACAATTTGCCTGGCGCAGAAATCGCTCGCAAGTCTTTACAAAATGCATTGCAGGAGCTGATGCCGGCAAGACGTGGAGCGAGCCGATTGTTTTGCGAAACGACGGCGGGGGGCGCGACCTCGGCTATCCGCGCACCGTCCAGCGGCCAGACGGCAAGGTGGTCGCGATCTATTACTTCTGGGACCAAAAGACCGGCCCGGAACGATACATCGCAGCCAGCATCTGGGATCCTCGCGCACCGGAAAATTCCCGCTAAACGGACGCCCGCCTATGCCAAAAGGCATAGGCGCGGCACTTGCACAAGGCAGTCTCTGGCAGGACGAGCGCAATGCGTATAATAATGATGTGCCCGCAAGATCGGCAGACAAGGAAGCAATCGCTTCGGGCTGCGCCATATTGGCTGGAGGCCGTGGCCCCAACAAATTGAGATCTGCACCGATGGTCAGCAAGCCGGCGACGCGAGCCGTTGACAGTTTGGAAGGCGAGAATCTTCACGTGAACGGCGACCCAGTGCCGCCGGCTTTGCCGGAAGGGCACATCGTGCCTGCTCCGGACCCGCAGCCCGAATCTGCCCCCATGGCGCACAAGTCGCACTTCGTTCGATGGCTCGTGCTGATCGTCGTAGCCGGCGCCGCCTGGTACTTCCGGCCGATGTGGCTGCCGTTGATCACCGCCGGGCGCGCCAACGGCAGCGCCCTTTCAAAAGGCGCAGAACGGGCGATCCCGGTGCGCACGGCCGAAGTCGAACAAAAAGACATGCCCGTTTTCATCAACGGATTGGGCACCGTCACCGCATTCAAGACGGTGACGCTTCGGAGCCGCGTCGATGGGGAACTGGTCCACGTCGCGTTTACCGAAGGTCAAATGGTCAACGAAGGCGACCTCTTGGCAGAAATCGACCCTCGTCCCTTCGACGCCCAGCTTCAGCAAGCCGAGGGGACGTTGGCCAAAGACGAGGCGACGCTGCAATTGGCAAAAATCACGCTGACGCGCGGAGAAGAGCTGCTCAAAACGAAGGCCATCGCCAAGCAGCAATTCGACGAAGAGGCCGCCCAGGTGAAGACTCTGGAAGGCACGGTGCAGACCGACCAGGCGATGGTCGCCAATGCCAGGCTGCAACTGACGTATTGCAGCATCGTGGCGCCCATCAGCGGCCGGATCGGGCTGCGGCTGGTCGATCAGGGAAACATCGTGCACGCGAACGATCTCATGGGCATGGCCGTCATCACGCAGCTCCAGCCGATCGCGCTCGTGTTTCCCATCTCGCAGGACGAAATTCCCCGCGTGCAGAAGAAAATGAACGAAGGGGCCACGTTGTCGGTCTATGCCTACGACCGCAATTTCAACACGAGGTTGGCGGTCGGGACGCTGGCGGCCATCGACAACCAGGTCGACCCCACCACGGGCACCGTGAAATTGAAAGCCGTCTTCGAAAACAAGGACGGCATGCTGTTTCCCAACCAGTTCGTGAACGCGCGGCTTCTCGTCGATACGAAACGACATGCCCTCATCGTGCCGTCGGCGGCCGTACAGCGCGGTCCCACTTCCACGTTCGTCTATGTCGTCCCGCCGGATGAAAAAGTCGAGCTCCGCAACGTGATGACGGGTGAAAGCGAAGCGGGCGAGACGATCGTTGAAACGGGGCTTTCCGCCGGGGAAATCGTCGTCACCGACGGCATCGATAAGCTCAAGCCGCAGGCCAAAGTCACGACTCGGGAGAAAGCTCCGGAGCAGGAAGGCAGTCAGGCCCCGCAGAAGGAAGATGATCAGAAACAAGAGCCGGCGCCTGACGCGACCAAAAAGGCCGATCGCGCCGCGTCGTCATAGTTCCTTCCGACATGAATCCCTCACGACAGTTCATTCTGCGGCCGGTGGCAACAGTGCTGCTGATGGTCGCCATTCTGCTGGCCGGATTCGTCGCCTATCGACAACTGCCCGTTTCTGCGCTGCCTCAGGTCGATTACCCCACGATCCAGGTGATGACGTTTTATCCGGGGGCCAGTCCCGACGTGATGGCCTCGTCGGTCACCGCGCCGCTGGAGCGCCAGTTCGGCCAGGTGCCGGGGCTGACGCAGATGACGTCCAGCAGCTCCGAAGGATGCTCGGTCATCACGTTGCGTTTCGCGCTTGAGCTGGATATCGACGTGGCGGCGCAGCAGGTTCAGGCGGCGATCAACGTGGCCTCGACGTTCTTGCCCAAGGACCTGCCCAACCCGCCGATTTACACCAAGACCAACCCGGCCGACGCGCCGATCATCACGCTGGCCTTGTCGTCGAAGACGCTTCCCTTGTCGAAAGTCGAAGACCTCGCCGACACGCGGCTGGCGCAAAAAATCTCGCAATTGACGGGCGTGGGCATGGTCAGCATCAGCGGAGGCCAGAAACCGGCCATCCGCATCGACGCCAACCCCACCGCGCTCTCGGCATTGGGCCTCAATCTCGAGGATCTGCGCATCGCGCTGGCCGCGGCCAACGTCAATCAGGCCAAAGGCAGCTTTGACGGCAGCCGCCAGTCGTACACCATCGGCGCCAACGATCAGCTTCTGACCAGCGACCAGTATCGGCAACTGATTGTGGCCTATCGAAACGGGGCGCCCGTGCGGCTGGTGGAGGTCGCCGACGTGATCGACGGAGTCGAGAACGCGCGCCAGGCGGCCTGGATGAACGAAACGCCCGCCGTGATCCTCAACATCCAAAGGCAGCCGGGCGCGAACATCATCGAAGTCGTCGACCGCGTGAAGGCGCTTTTGCCCCGGCTGTCCGAGTCGCTCCCCGCGGCGATCGAGGTCAAGATTCTCACCGACCGCACGATCACGATTCGCGCGTCGGTCGAAGACGTGCAATGGGAACTGATGCTCACGGTGGGCCTGGTGGTGATGGTCATGTTTCTCTTTCTGCGCTCGGTGTCGGCGACGATCATTCCCAGCGTGGCCGTGCCGCTCTCGCTCGTGGGCACCTTCGGCGTGATGTATCTGCTTGATTACAGCCTCAACAACCTGTCGCTGATGGCGCTCACCATCTCCACCGGCTTCGTCGTCGACGACGCGATCGTGATGGTGGAGAACATCGCCCGCTACATCGAGGACGGCGAGCGTCCCTTCGAGGCCGCGCTCCGCGGCGCGCGCCAGATCGGCTTCACCATCCTCTCGCTCACCGTGTCGCTGATCGCGGTGCTGATCCCGCTGCTGTTCATGGGCGACGTCGTCGGCCGCCTCTTCCGCGAGTTCGCCGTCACCCTGGC
>DATGKC010000047.1:0-3122 GCA_035294845.1 Planctomycetaceae bacterium
CGCGGTGACCGACTTTTCACGGGCCGCCAGAATCTGCCGCTTGCTGGCCAGCGTCGCTTCGACCGACTTGTACCGCTCGAAGCGGCAGGCCAGGTCGCGCTTGACCTCGTTCGACGTATAGACGCGGCTGGCGTACTGATACGTCTGCCGCCCCTGATCGACGTCGCGCCGCAGTGCCAGGATCTCGTCCTTCTGCTTGCGCATGTCGTTTTCGGCCCGGTTAATGTCTTTGTTCAAGCCCTCGACGTTGACTTCCTCTTCGGCAATCACGTGCATGCACTTGCGGATGTCGGGAATGAGATTTCCCACCATGTCGCGGGCCCGTTGAATCTCGAATTCGATGGGAACTTCGGACTTGATCGCGTCGCGTGCCGAACAACTGAACGTCTTGACGTAGCTGACCACATCGCGACCGAAGACCAGCGTGCTCAGGACCGCGGCCGCCGCCACACCAATGATCGCCTTCTTGAGAATGAACATGACTTAATCTCCTGTACTTTGTGCTGCAAGACCCGTGCCTCGGTCGCAAACGGCCGCCAATCGACCGCTCTCTGCAAGGGAATTCGCCCCCGGCACGCGATTCTTGCTGCCGCCGTCCCTTTTTTTTGAAAAAACTTCAAGATCGTCGCGGGTGCCGCAACTTTCGTTCGCTTGAGCCGCAAATCGCAGCCGGCTTTGCATGGGCACGTGTTCAAACACGGGAAAAACGCCTCAAATACAGACACCCGTTGATGCGTTCGTTAAAATGAGAGACATGCCGAACCTGAAAATCGTGACCTTTGCCTGCACATTTGCGGGATTTATCGCGGCCCATGCCGCATGGGGGCTCGCCGCCGAGCCGTCGCAAGGGGACGTCGAGTTTTTCGAGAATGAAGTCCGACCGGTCCTCGTTCAGAGCTGTCAGAAGTGCCACGGCGATCGAAAACAGGAAGGGGGGCTGAGGCTCGATTCGCGAGAGGGCCTGCTCAAAGGGGGAGATTCCGGCCCTGCCGTCGAAGCCGGCAAGCCCGACGAAAGCCTGCTCGTCGAAGCGATTGGATATGCGGGCGACATCAAAATGCCTCCCAAAGGGAAATTAGCCGGGCAGCAGATCGCGGCTCTGACGTCGTGGGTCAAACGGGGCGCACCCTGGCCGCGCGACCAGATTCAGGTTGCAAAGCCGGGCGAGTTCAATCTCGCCGCCAGAAAGGCAAAGCAATGGGTATTTCAGCCCTTGCGATCGGTGACTCCTCCGGCGGTCAAGAATACCTTGTGGCCGCGGTCGGCGGTTGATCGATTCATTCTTGGGCACCTGGAAGGTTTGGGATTGGCGCCGGCGCCACTAGCCGACAAGAGAACTCTATTGCGGCGTGTGACATTCGATCTGGTGGGGCTGCCCCCCACAGCCGCCGAAATCGGCGCGTTTCTGGTCGACGAATCTCCGCAGGCGTTCGAACGCGTCGTCGATCGCCTGCTCGATTCGCCGCATTACGGCGAACGGTGGGCCCGGCATTGGCTCGATCTGGTGCGCTATGCCGAGACGTGTGGCCATGAATTCGACTTCGAGCTGCCCCATGCCTTCGAGTATCGCGACTACGTGATTCGGGCGTTCAACGCCGACGTGCCGTATAATCAGTTTGTAATGGAGCATATTGCGGGCGACCTGCTTCCCAACCCGCGCTTGAATCCGACCGACCGCGGCAATGAGTCGGTGATCGGCACCGGGTTCTGGTATCTGGGTGAGTCAACGCATTCTCCGGTCGACGTGCGGGCCGACGAAGCCACCCGAATCGACAACCAGATCGACGTCTTCGGGAAGGCGTTTCTCGGTCAAACGCTGGCCTGCGCCCGGTGCCACGACCACAAATTCGACGCGATTTCGACGAACGATTATTACGCGCTCTCAGGGTACTTACAGAGCTCGCGCTTTACAGTCGCATGCATCGATGATCCTCAGAATCGTTTGGCCATCGTCAAACAATTGGAGGATTTGAGATGCGAAGAACGCAGGCTCATGGGCACCGCTGCTGCAGAGTCGGCTGGTCTGTCGGGAGCACGCATGGCAACGTTTCTGCTCGCGGCGCTCGCGGCGCTGCGCTCCGACCCGGGCGCCCCCGAATTGCTCGACGAACGTATCCACGCCGCCGCGAAACAACACAACGTGGAATCGGCCGCGCTCGCCAGGTGGATTGCGTATCTGCGCGAGACGGCCCTGAAGAGCGCAACAGATCCATTTCATCTGTGGGCCATGCTGGCCAGTCAACCGGGCAACTCGGGAACAACCGATATTGCCGCGTTTTTACGAGAACAGATCACAGCCGAGCGTGCCGCAAGCGAGGGAGCGCGCTTCCAAGTTGGGCAATCGCAGATCTTCGAGGACTTTTCTTCGGGAGACTTCGCGGGCTGGTTCGTCGAGGGGGAAGCGTTTGGCGCGGGACCTGCCAACCTGCCCCGCGGTTTGCCTGGTGGAGCGTTTTTCGCCGGGATGCAAGGCCTGGCAACGAGTCGGGCGGCCCACAGCGGCCTGTTGTCAACGCGGCTCGAAGGCGTACTGCGGTCTCGCACATTCACGATCGAGAAGAACCACGTTCTGTATCACATGGCCGGCAAGGGAGCGAAACTCAATCTGATCGTCGACAGCCTGCGGTTGATCCAGAATCCGATTTACGGGGGCCTGACAATTGCTCTCGACAGCCCCGAAACAATGAAGTGGCATGTTCAGAATGTGAGCAAATGGATCGGTCACACCGCCTACGTCGAGCTGATCGATCCCGGAGAAGGGTTCCTGGCAATCGACCGGATCCTGTTCTCGGACGGCGTAGTTCCAGCCGAGAATACGAACCCGGTTTCCAAGGTGCTGCTCGAAGGACAAGATCTCGATTCGATTCAGAAACTCGCGCTGGCCTGCGAGAAACTGGTTGCACGGGCGATCGAATATCAAGGCGCGGCGAATCCGCAGGCGATCTCGGGGGACGAACTTTCTGCGCAGAGCGCCATTCTCAGTTTTCTGGCAACAAACAAACTTGCTGGCGAGCTCCCTTTAACGCTTGCGGTTTCGCGACCCGAAATCCAGAAACAACTCTCGCAGATCGCCCAGGCCAAACAGCGCCTCGAGGGCGGCATTCGTTATGTCCGGCGCGCCA
>DATGKC010000048.1:0-3753 GCA_035294845.1 Planctomycetaceae bacterium
CACAGGGGAACACCTGAATCACAACGTCCACCCCTTGCGGTACTCGCGGTGCAGAAACTTTTGGGCCTCGGGAACATTCGTGACCTTGAGATTCGGGCCGTCCCATTCGATCTTTTTCCCCGCCAGGATCGCCACGTTTCCCAACAGCACCGCTTCGGTCAATAGCCCCGCGTGCTCGAAGTTGGCCAGCGCCAGCTCGGGCTTGTTCGCTTTGCACGCGGCGATCCATTCTTTTTTCTGAATGTCGTCGTGATTGCCGGCGCCGTGTCGCGGAAAGATTGCAGCAGGCTCGCGATAGCCTTCGAAATCTTTGGCGGGGAGCAGCTTGTAATCGCCCCCTTGCGCATTGGCTGTGAAAAGCGATCCCTTGGACCCGATGCACAAAATGCCGTTCTCGGGTCGTTCCAGGCCGTAAAACAGCTCGGCCGGCGGCAGGTTCCGCTTGCCTTCGCGGATGCCTTCCCACCACACGAGCTTCACCGGCGGCATGTTCTCGCGCGACGGAAACTCGAACGTGATCGTCGCCCATTGCTGGTACGTCTCGGGATTGACTTCGGAATTCTCAGAAACCACGCCCGTGGGATATCCCAGCTTGAGCGCCAGGAAAGGCATGTTGGCCAGATGGCAGGCCATGTCGCCCAACGCGCCCGTCCCGAAGTCTCGCCAGCCGCGCCAGGCGAAGGGATGGTACGCCGGGTGATACGGCCGCTCGGGGGCGGGGCCCAGGAACAAGTCCCAATGCACGTGCGACGGGACAGGCGGCCTCTCGCGAGGGCGGGAGACGATGTCGGGCGCCTGCTTCCAGAAATGACCGCAGCGGTCGGTCCAAACGTGGACCTCGCCGACCGGCCCGATCGCTCCCGAACGAAGCACTTCGACCGCCGTGCGGAATCCGTCGAGGGCCGAACCTTGCGTTCCCATCTGCGTGCACACGCCCTGCCGGCCGGCCGCTTCCCGCAAGGCCCGCGCCTCGAACACGCTATAGGTCAGCGGCTTCTGACAATAAACGTGTTTCTTGAATTTGATGGCCATCATCGACGCGGCGGCGTGCGTGTGATCGGCCGTGCTGACGGTGACGGCGTCGATGTCGTTCTGCATCTCGTCGAACATGCGGCGAAAGTCATTGAACTTGCGCGCCCGCCCGAATTTCTCGGCCGCGGCCTTGGCGTTCAGATGATTGTCGTCGATGTCGCAGAGTGCCACGATCTGGCCGTGGTTGGCGGCATGATCGGCGTCGCTCGATCCCTTCCCCCCCACGCCGATGCAGGCGATTCGCACCGCCTCGTTCGGCGAGCGGTCGGCGCGGGCCGCGTCCGGCCCAACGATCCAGGCGCCGACGCCGATGGCAGCGGTGGCCTTCAGAAACTCGCGGCGACTGGCCTCGTGACTCATCGGCAGAACTCCTTTCTCGAACCGCAAAGAAGGTCAATCAGGCTCCAAAGAAGATCTCAAAGAAGGTCACAAAGAAGGTCAAGCAAAACATCAATATTCCTCGGGAATCGTTCAAAGGAGGTCAAGACGTCCAAAGAAGGTCAACAGGCGCCGGCGTGCGACCACCGAAAAATTCGTGGCTCGCGCGACGGAACCATTTGACCGGAAAGCATTTCGGCGCATTGCGATGGCGCAAAGTCATCCCCGGACACGACCTGTTCATATTTTGGTTGCCCGACATACATTCAAGCCCCTATCTCAATTCTGCGCGCCATTGCAATTCTGACAACCTCAAATCACGCAAATTCGGAATGGAAAAATAGAATAGTTGTATCTCCGCCAAGCCGCAAATCTTTCGCCACCCGCAAAGTCGGCAGAAAGCTCAAGGTCGGCAGAATCCGCGGCCGATACAGAATGACAGGCAATCAGCCCGGTTTCTCCGGATTTCGCGCCCAGTCCACAACCCATTGATTCGCTTGGAGATGGGAATGCCCATCGAACAACGGCCCGCCAAAAGTCGGGCCGCCCCAGTCTCGGCCATAGAGCGGCCGTTTCACCTGCGCCTGCCTGAAGTGCGAGCAGAGCCGAAACCCATTGCGCCGACGACGGCATCGGTTTCCAGCCCAAAATCCAGGTCCCCCGCCACTCACGATTCCATCGCCGCGGCTCGTTTGAAGCTGAGCGAAAAACGTTTTCAGGACGGCCACCAGCAGGTGACGTCCATGATCGAGGAGCTCCGCGACAAGCGCCGCAAAGTCTTCCGCCGATTGTGGATTGCCTCGGTGGTCCTGACCGGCGCGTCGGTGGTCGCCTTGGCCGTCGAGCTTGTGCAACGCATGAATTTCACGTCCGCCACGGCTGAAGCAATTCAGGCCGACGGCGATGAGGAAAGCCCACGCACTGCTTCTACGAGCGCCCGCGCTCGCTCTGCACGCCCCGGCGCGGAGGGCAAGTCGCGCGGGCGGTCGCGTGAAGCAGAAGCGTATCCCGTTCGAGCCGCGGCCTACACATCAGTCAGCGAAACCGATCGCAACGGGGCTTGGCTGGACGGGACAATCTCCGACAACGATTCCGACAAATCGCATAGCGGTGCCTCCGATGACGATCATTAATCGCGCTCTCCATAAAGCGTACAAGCGTCGTTTGGACAGCGATCCGGCCGGCACGCCCGAATCGCGACCGGAAGGAATCGTTACCGGTTGGGTTTCAAAACTTCGGGAACCGATCCAGCCGGTCGGCGGGCCTGAATCCGCCGCTGTGAGCGTGCGAGCGCCCGCCACGAAGCCGATGGCGCCCCCGGCGCCGCAATCGGTGCCGGCGCCTGCACGACGCTCGAACTCGGCCCCTCCGGCGGCATTGAAGCCGGATGTCCGAATCGACGCGCCGCACGCGTCGGCCGCGAAAGTCAAACAACCCGATGCGCGGTTGGCTGGCGCCGCGGAATTCCCCCGCATTCAGCACGGCCAGGAGTGGTCGTGGCCGCCCATCGTTCAGAGTCTGCTGGCAGGTCAAGTGGGGACCGAAATTCGACAATTGGCCGCAAAACTCAAAAAACTTGCATCCGATCGAGAGCTGCGCTGCGTGGCGCTTTCCGGTCCGGGCCGAAACGCCGGACGCACGTCGCTATTGCTCACTCTGGCACACGCGCTTTCGGTAGATCAGGCGGCCCGCGTGGCGATGGTCGATGCCGATTTCGGGAATCCGGGCGCGGCACACATGATCGCGCTCAATCCTCGCGCCGGCTTGTGGGATGCGGTCTGCAAGAGAGAGACCGAAGCCGCGGCGATGACCACGCTCATCGACGGCCGGCTGACGATCGTGCCGCTGGTGGCGCGCGTGCCGATCGAGGCGATCGATCGCGGCAAAGTGTCCGCCATCCAGACATTCTTGCGATCGCTTCGCCGCGAGCACGAGGTGGTGCTGGTCGACGCAGGTCCTTGGGAATCGCTGGTTCCGCCCCTCGTTTTCGAAAGCCGCGCGATCGACGCATTGATCAGCGTTTGCCGCTATAGCGCGTCGGCTCAAGACGAGCCCGACGACGAAAACTACAGACAACCGGGGATCGAATGGCTGGGAACGATCGAGACGTTCGTTCCATGACCGACTTGTCCTAAGCCGAGTTGAGAGAAACCATGTACGAACGCTACTGGCAGCTCGATCGCAATCCCTTCGACGACGACTCTGACCTGCGCGGGTTCTTCCGCAGTGAAACGCACCAGGCGACGTTGCTCAAGCTGCGTTACCTGGTCGAAAACGGCAAAGGGACCGGATTGCTCGCCGGCGGCACGGGATTCGGCAAAACTTATCTGCTGCAAGTGCTCA
>DATGKC010000049.1:0-2206 GCA_035294845.1 Planctomycetaceae bacterium
GACCAAGACCGAGTGATGCTCAAGACTATGGAACATACGCCAAAGAACCCGAGGGTCGTGCAACTTGAGATGGCGCTGCTGAACGTGACGTCGGCATTCGGCGATTTGATTGCGGCGATCCGAGCAGGAAAGGCCCCCACGCAACAGACCGATCAGAGCCTTGTGTCGGGAAACGGAACCTATCTCGAGATCGCCGCAAAGAAGCACGAAGAGGCAATGAAAATCCTGCACGACGTGAGCGCGCCTACGTAAGGGCCTACCCGGCGTCGAGCGAGTCAATGCCCGGGCGGGGGCTGGTGTGCCACATGATGCAGCGCCCGGCTTCGCAGGCCAAGGGCGAGTTGCTATTATTTTCGGCGCCCCGGCCCATGCGCCGGAATTGTGCCTGAAATCGCCAGCTCCCTCGATGTCCACCGTCCGCACGCGGTTCGCTCCCAGCCCGACCGGCTACATGCACATCGGAGGCATGCGCACCGCTCTATTCAACTGGCTGTGGGCCCGGCATTGCGGCGGCAAGTTCATTCTGCGGATCGACGACACCGACCAGGCCCGCAATCAAGAGGCGGCTCTCGCGCCCATTCTGCGGGCTTTTCGCTGGCTGGGTCTGGATTGGGACGAAGGTGCCGAGGTCGGCGGGCCGTTCGCTCCGTATTATCAATCGCAGCGGGGCGAGTTGTATCGCGCGGGGGCCGCCAGGCTGGAAAGAGCGGGGCTGGCCTATCGCGACTTTTCGACGAAGGCCGAGCTCGACGCCGACCGCAAGCAGGCCGAGCGCGAGAAGCGCCCCTACATCAACATCCGCCGCTCGCTGGATCTTTCGGACAGCGACAAGGCGCAGTTTGCAGCCGAAGGACGCCCCTGGGTGCTGCGGTTTCTAATTCCTCGCGACGAGAAGGTGACGCTCGACGACCATATCCGCGGGCGCGTGGAATGGGATGCGGGGTTGCTTCCCGATCCGGTGATTCTCCGCCCGGACGGGTCGGCTCTCTACAATTTCGCCACGGTCGTCGACGACGCGCAAATGCAGATCACGCACGTGATCCGTGCCGAAGAGCACTTGTCGAACACGCCGATCCAGATTTTCTTACATCGAGCGCTCGGCAACGCGCTTCCCGAATTCGCGCACGTTCCTTACGTGGCGGCCCCCGGTTCGAAAGAAAAGCTCAGCAAGCGGAAAATCGAACAGTATCGCAAGAACCCGCAGTTCCAGAAATTGTTCGAGCGCGGAGACGAGGTGTTCGGACAATTGGGACTGGCCGAATCGTCGGCGCTCGACCCGGTCATGGTCGAGTACTACGAGCGCATCGGCTATCTGCCGGAAGCGGTCTTGAATGCGCTGGGGCGGATCGGCTGGTCTCTGGACGACACGACCGAAATCATGTCGCTGGCGACGATGAAAGAGCACTTTACGCTGGATCGCGTGGTGAAAGCGCCCGCCGGGTTCGATCCCGACAAGCTGTTCAGCTTTCAGAGCCACTGGATGAAAGAGCTGCCGCCAGAGCAAAAACTCGCCGGCTGTCTCCCCTATTTGACTTCGGCGGAGCTTATCGGGCAGCCCGTGTCGGACCGGACGACGGAATTTGTCCGCGAGGTCATTGCGGCGATGGGCGATCGCCTGAAGCTGTTCAGCGACATCCTGTCGGTCGATTTTCTGTTTCGCGACCAGTTCACGTACGACGAAAAAAACTTCGACAAACGGGTGCGCAAAGAGGGAGTTCCCGGACATCTGGCGGCCTTTCGCGACATCCTGGCTGGACTCGAACCGTTCACCGTGCCGGCCATCGAGGCGGCGCTGAGCGCCTACTGCCAGGAAACGGGGGAACCGACGGGGACATTGATCCACGCGCTGCGGCTCAGCACGACCGGTCAGCCCGTCGGTCCGGGGGTCTACGATTGCGTGGCCCTGCTGGGGCGAGAAAAGACGATTGCCCGCATCGACGCCTCGCTCGAAAAGGCCCGATCTTAGAACAAGTGCCGCCTGCACTGGCTGGATAATCGATTTCTCAGGCATGGTCGGCGTGCAAGGCGCAAATGGAATCGCGCGGCGGGGGCATTTTCCCACAAACACCCGAACCGGCGTTCCGGCGGTCGTTTGCTGACATAGGCTATTCTCGGATAGGCGCAGCGCCGCGGCCTCGATTCATGGCGACGTAGGCGGGACTCGCACGGGAGCGGTTCGATGTCGTTAGTGAATGATCGCGGGTTT
>DATGKC010000050.1:0-3227 GCA_035294845.1 Planctomycetaceae bacterium
TATCCCGCTTTCGGCGGACCTTGCCGTCCTTTCGGCATGTCAAACAGCGGAAGGGGACGAGCGGCTCGGCGAGGGCCTGATGGGATTGGCCTGGGCTTTCCAGGCGGCTGGATGCCCGAATGTAGTCGCTTCGTTGTGGAATATCGACGATGAAGCGACACAACAGATTATGGTCGAGTTTTACAAAGCGTTACGGGGAAACAAGCGAATTGACGACGCAATGCGTTCGGCGATGCTCTCGGTCCGGGCGTCCGCGCGAACATCTTCCCCATACTTCTGGGCTGGGTTTCAAATCCTAGGACCTGCTAGTACTGTTGCGACAAAATGATTCTTGCACGATTCAGGTCCTGCGTGATAACTTATCAGGAACTCAGGAGGATCTCACACGTGCGTCCTACAGTTGCGTTGAACTTGATTCTGCTCGCGTCGCTCTCGGTATCGGCGCCGCAGGCGAAGGCCGGGCCATTTACGTTCAATTTCCAAACAAACTCCCAAAGGGACGACTCGATGAACGACGGCCTGTCGGGAGACTATTGGGACGTATCGGGAGGCTATGGATTCGGGGGAAACAGCGTCGGATCAGTCATTGAGGCCTGGCCATGCGGCACACCTGGCACGTGCAACGGCTGGTCCGCTGAAATTCTGTTTCACTACACTCCCAAAGTGGCCGGTCCAATTTCGGTGTCGTTTGTCGATATTTTGTTCGACGCGAACAACACCGGCCTGTCGGCGCCGAGTGCTGGTCCCGGAAACTGTTCCGTGAGCTCTGGCGGAACGCTCTCCGGTGGTCAGGCGGACATATTTTGCAACTTCAGCAACGGCGCACTTGATCACGCGTCCAGTTTTTTTGATGTTTTCGTTGATCTCGGTTGTGGTTCTGCAGGCACGGACTGCGCCTCGTACTCCGGGAACACCAGCACCGCGGTTTTGAAAGTCGGTCCTCTTGCCCCCGCCGGAGTTCCCGAGCCCGAATCGATCGCCCTCGTTCTGCTTGGATTCGGCGCACTTTCTGCTGCTTATCTCCGCAGACAAAAAAAGGGCCAGGCATAAAGCCCGGCCCCGTTCGCTTTCCTCAACTTCTTACTCGGCATCCGCCGTCATCGGAACCGCGCTTCGAAGCCGCAGGAACCCGGCGGCGGCGTTGAGTTGAACCGACCGGTTCTTGTCCACCAGCATGCGGGCCAGGTCGTCGCGAAGCATCGGATCGTCCTGCATCGCGATCGCCTTGGCCGCGGCCGCTCGCGTTTTGGCATCCTTATCGGCCAACGCCGTTCGAAGAGCTTCCTTCACCGCGGGATCCTGCGACTGCCCGAGCAGCAGTGCCGTCGCGGCGCGGCTCGATTGAGACCGGGTTCCCATAAAGAATCCGATCGCGGCGGCGCCCTTGTCTACGTAGGGCACCGGCACCAGGCCCATTCCGTTCTGCAGAGCGACCAGCATCAGTTTTTTGGGACTTTCCAGGGTCCGCTGCGCGTCGCGCACCTGCTCGGCGATCAACCCTGAAGAGGTCTTGGTCGAGCCATTCAGAACCGCCAGCAAGACCTTCATGCCGGCTTCGTCGTGCAGCTTGAAGAGAGCTTTCGCAGCCGCGAAACGCACTTCCGGAGTGCGATCGTCCAGCGCGATTTTGATGGTTTCGATCGCCCGCGCCGTCTTCTGCTCGGCCAACGCATCCACCGCGGCGACGCGAACCAGCACGTCCTTATCGTTGAGCATCGACCCGAGCCGGGTGGCGAACGGCTCCGCGCTCGCGGCCAGGCCCAGAGCTTTGACGCCTTCGACGCGGGTTTCGGGGTTGCGAGCCGTGAGCGCTTTTTCGATGATGGCGGCGGCCCGGTCTTCGGCGGTTTGTGCGGCAGCGAGGAAACTGGCGGCCAGCGCGGCGGCAGCGAGGGTCAGAGTGCGTTTCATGTCTGGGATCTCCTTTGGGTTCGGTTTGTTACCGTTCTCATCCGGACATGCGGGGCGGCTTCCTAAAAGGGGTAAAGAAATCGCCCGGCGAACCAAATCGGCTCGCCGGGCGTTTTCATAACTACCAAACGAACCTACGGACGGCCGTTGGCGGCGGCCGCTCGTTCCTGCGCCATCAGTGCCGAGGCGGCGTCGGTGTCGACCTGCGCATCGCCATCGGCCGAAAGGCGTGCCCCGGCAGCAGGACCCGCCGGCAGGCCGCCTTTGCCCTGGTTCTGCGCCAGAACGGCGAGCCCGGAGCTGATGTTCTGCCGGAAATCATTGTGCATGTCCTGCAGAGTCGCCAAGTCAATGGAAGTAGCGGAGTTTGCGGCGCAGCTTCCCGGCTTGGCGCTGAGCACCGTCACGCCGATCTGGCCCTCGTCGCCCACCGAATCCGAAGTGCGGTACAGGATGTCGCCAGGCGTCAATTTGCAGGTCCCGCCATCCTGAAGCGGAACATCCAGATCCATGGAAACAACCACAACCCGGCTGTTAGGATCGAGCGCTGGAGGAGCGGAACTGGCCGTGGTTTCGAGCCCGGTCGGGCCGGCTTGCTGCTGCTCCAGTTCGATCTGGCGGCGGACTTCGGCGGCGATCAGCTCGCGAACCTCGGGAGTCAGCGCGGGTTGATCGGAATAGGCTGGCGCGGGAGCCGCCTGGGCTGCCTGCTGCTGCTGATTCTCGTAGGCGAGCTTCAGATTTTCAGCCAGCAGGAAATCGGTGAGCCATATCGCGGGAGTTGCGTAGACCGGCGCCGGACGGAAATAAACACCGTAGTAGCCGTACCAGGGCGCCGCGTTCCATCCCCAGCTGAAGTACACAGGCGCGGCCCAGGGATTGTAGGCCCAGCCATAGAATGCCGGAGCGAAATACAGGCGGGGAACATAGGCGTGGTAGCGGAATCCGTGGAAATGCTCCTCGCGATAGACACGGACGAAGGAGCGTCCCCCGACCACGTAGGTTCGGGCATAAAAACCCGGGCGCGCGGCGATCGGGTGCTCGACGAAGCCGTGGCCGCTGCGGACCATCACGACTCGGGCGCCGTCGGGACGCCGGGTTTCCATGCGCGCGACGGGGTGGGCAGGCCGGGCCGCAGCTGCCGGACGCGCGGCCGGAGCCTTCGCAGCAAAACTCTGCTGCGCGGGCGCGGGCCGGCTCGAGGGAGCCGATGGCGGAGTGGTCGAATGCACTGCGGGCGCCGGACGGCTTGAGGAAGCCGAAGACGGCGGGGTCGAATGCGTTGCGGGCGCCGGGGTGGGAGCGCTGTGCATCGT